>JAFZTO010000022.1 GCA_017618795.1 Clostridia bacterium
CGGGAGCATGTCAACGGCGCACGCAAACTCGGCTGCCGACGCGGTGACGAGAATCGAGACGATGTCGCTCTGGGAGGGAAACATCAACAGTGAGGCTGTCCGAAAGCAGATTGCGTCGGGTCTGGATCTGATCGTTCATATGGCAAGGGACAGTTCTCTTAAAAGGTCTGTCGAAGAAATCTGCGCCACGTGCGGAATGGAGAACGGAAACGTAAAACTGTGCACGGTTTTTAAAAACGGAGTGAAGACAAATCCGGTTACGAAGGAGATGCGCATTTATGAAAAACTCAAAAAACTCGGGTATACCGAAACTTTTGACGCGGAAGAGGCATGCTGAAAAAGGGGGAAAAAGCACCGGAAATGCGAAACCGAGGGACATGTATGAACCGACATATTTTGCCTATATTTCGGTCGGATTGATCGTCGCGGCTGCTGCGGTGGCAGGAGGACTGATTTTATCGGGCAGACTGATTGTTTCAATCGTTCTCGCGTGTGCGATACTGCCTTATTCGGTAAAGGAATTCCGCGAAACGTACCGTTCCAACCGGAAGCGGAAGGTTGAAAAAGAGTTTTTGGAGGCGATGCAGCTGGTTCTGTCTGACGTTTCTGCCGGGAATACCGTTGAGCAGGCGTTCGTCAACCTGTACGAACAGTACGAGAACGGAGACAGTGTTAAAATCGATCTGATTGCGGCCGATATCTTAAAAATCAACCGGAACGCCAAGATGAACTATTCGTTTTACGACGAGCTGCAGATTTTTGCGCTGAAGACGAAAAGCGAGGACATTCTCAGCTGCGCGAAGGCGGTTTCAATTGCCGGATGCAAAGGCGGGGACATGGTGTACGTTATCAGGAACGCGCTTGCGAATATGAGAATCAAGCAAGAGACGGATGACGAGGTTCAGAGAACGCTGGCGATGCCGAAATATAATCTGAGAATTATTACGGTCATGCCTTTTGCGCTGGTTCTTTTGATGAGAGCCGTTTCGAAGGACTACATCGAGACTCTTTACCGGAGCAAAGTCGGGAGTATAGTTGTCGCAGCCGCAGCCGCGGTAATATTTCTTGCCTGGATACTCGGCAACAAAATTTCATCTGTAAAATTGTGACCGGAGGCGATGCAACTTGAACGTGTCAGATTTAAAGAAGAGGAAGGTCGGGTTGTTTCAAAACTATAACAGAGGCGTACTCGCGAAGATGCGGTTCCTGTACGGAAACCGCTTCGAGAAAAAGCGGGCGGAGAGGAAAAGGCTGTTCCTGATTATGGGACCGGTGGCGATGTGCGTTGCTGCCGTGGCGTTTTTCGCGGGGCTTAAGGCGGCTGAGATCGCGGTACTTGCCGTTGGAATTCCGCTTGGAATTATCGGATTTTCGGAGTATTCCGTTTTTGACAAAGCGAAGAAAAAACAGAGGAAACTGAGGCTCGGGTTGGCGGATCTTGCCGAGAGGCTGGCGGTGCTTCTGGATGCGGGGGTGAACGTCTGGAGCGCGCTTGTAGACGTCAGTTCGATGATGAAGGAGCAGGACGGCGCGCTGGGAGACGAGCTCAGGATGGCTGTTAACGATTATTGCGGCGCGAACGGCTATTATTACTCGCCGGAGGAGGCTTTGGAAAATATGGCCGCAAGATGCGGCGACGCCTCGGTCAGTACATTCGTTTCGCTTGTGCTTCAAAACTCGAGAAAAGGTTCTTCGGAGCTCGCGTCGCTTTTGAGGCTGCAGGCGGTGAACCAGCGTTCGGAGCGAAAGGCGCTTGCCAAGCAGATGGCGGATGAGGCGTCGACTCTCATGTTGATCCCGTCGGCAATGATTCTCGCGGCGATACTCGTGCTAACCGCTGCGCCTGCGGTCATCGGGTTTATGTCGTGACTGATTTAACGAAAGATTCTTTAGAATAAAGGGGAGGTTATTATGGACAAAATAAGGGTTGGAATTACAAGGGCTAAATCGAAGTGTTTTGCGATGGCGGCAACGGTCAGGGGCAGGCTGGACGATTTTAAAAGAAATGTGAATGGCATGGGTACTATAGAGGTAGTACTGATTGTGGCAGTTCTGGTGGCGCTGGCGCTGCTGTTTAAAACGTTCATAACGCGCTACGCTAATACTATTTTTGACTCGATCGAATCAAAAACAGAGAACGCACTCGGAGACTGGTAAAACTTAATTATGCAGACTGGAAAAGAGGGGGTGACCCGGATGGAATATGAGAAGAGAACAGATCCTGAAAAGGATGAACCCGAAGAAGACGACGGCGTCGGGCTCGCGGCGGAGCGCGACATTCATTACGGGGAAAAGGAAGAGGAAACTGACAGCGGAGACGATTCGGACGAGCCGCCGTGGAGGGATACGGAGCTGTCATACGGCTCCGGGGGAAACGTTTTGTATAGGAAGGTTATCAGGGAGAACGGTGACAAACAGACGGCCGGCGTTGTGGCAGAGTCCGGTGAAGACCGAACGAAGCAGGACATTACCGGGCAGGACGCGAGAATCCAGATCAGCTACGACAGGTCGAACGTGGTGCTCCGGCTGTTCCTGAAAGACGGGTTCGAGTTGTACAAACAGGCCAAAAAGGAGTTTGCCTCCGGTATTCCGGGGGACTGCCTGGAACTGCCGCAGGGTTCCGTTTCACCGGGGGGATACACGTGCGTGATTCGCGGAAAGATGTCTTTGAAATCGCTGGTGTGCGGTGAGGAGACCGTGACGCTTAAGAACTTCGATGCGTTTCTGAATTGCGTATGTCTTCTGCTTGAGAGCGGCATCAGGAAAGAAATCGAGATCAGGGACGTGGTATTTGACTACAACGCGATTTTTGTCAGGAATCCGGACTCGGACTACAGATTCATGTACATGCCGGGGCTGCGGTATGCCGGGAACAGAACGTCGGTTGCAGAACTGGTGAAGGTGATTTTTCTGAACCTTAACTCGGATCTTTTGACGGCAACGGACTATAACACGATTTGCGCGCTCATAAAAACGTTCAGGCAGGAGTCGGAGGCGGAAGAAATCAAGGAAACTGTCGAGCGCATAAGAGGCCAGATTGAGAGCTATCTTGTATCGGTTCCGCTTAGGCTTAAACTGAAAAACGTTCTCAAGTTTCCGGACAAAAAGGTCAAGGCCGCGCCGGCTCAAAAAGAGGAGAAAGCGGTCGCGGTATTCTCCGGAACGGACGCCCTTGAAGGATTGTATTCGGAGATTGAGATTTACAGGAATTCGCCGGCGGTATTCCGGATAGGCAGAGACGACGACTGGTCTGACGCGAAAGTTTTTGACCTTTTCGCAAGCCGCAGACACGCGGAGGTGACGCTTGACTTTGACGGGAAAATGCGCGTGACCAACTATTCCGTGAACGGGACCGTTGTCAACGGGGAACGCCTGAGCGGCGAAGAGGAGCTTGTGCTTGGTGACGAGGAGGCCAAACTGTATGTGACGCGAAGCTGCGGCTTTTCGGTAAGACTGAAAAGACCGGCGGCGTGATTGAATACGGAAACCTGTGCGGGTTAGATATAAAGGGGGGATCGACCTTGAGATGATTAACTATATTTCATAATTGAATAACAAACTATCTTCCGAAAATCTGAAATCTGACGCTAAAGTGGTTGACAGCGATATCCGTTTGTGCTACAATGCCCTTCGTGTCCGAAGGTGACACGGAAAGATGGTCGAGCTGGTTTAAGGCACCGGTCTTGAAAACCGGCGATGGTTTTTGCCATCCGTGGGTTCGAATCCCACTCTTTCCGCCACCCGGCCACACTGAACACGCGCCCATAGCTCAATTGGATAGAGCGTCTGGCTACGGACCAGAAGGTTGTGGATTCGATCTCTGCTGGGCGCGCCAAGGGGAAGATAGTACCGGTGATGGTATGTCTTCCTCTTTTTTGTTAGATTCGGCCGTTTTTAAAGCCTTTCGTGTGAGCGTGGGTCAGAGTGTTTGAAATCGGTGTTGTACCGGGGTGACAGAATTGGAGAAGCACGAGTTTTCGACGTTGCATCCGTTGCTGAAGGTGATATGCTTTGCGTTTATTCTCGGAGTGGCCATGTTCGTGGACAATATGGCTCTCAGGGGGATATCGCTTGCTCTGGCCCTCATAGCGCTCGCAGCTAACGGTCATCCGTTCGGAAAGGTCGTTAAGCTCTTTTTGGGGTCGCTGATATCGTGCGTTGCTTTCGCAATTCTTAACTGTCTGATCTCGCACAACGGCGCGACTGTGTTATTCTCGATCAACAGGACGAGGTTCACGCTGGAAGCGGCTGTTTTCGGTCTGTCGATCGGGTTGATGCTGGCAGGCACTGCGTTTTGGTGTCTGTTTATTACCGACGAGAGTTCAAGCGACGACCTTGTTTATCTGACGGGAAGGACGATGCCTAAGTTCTCGGTTCTGATTACGGTTACGCTAAGATACATTCCGGAAATCATCAGAACGTTCAGGGAGACGTTTTCCGCGCAGAAGATGCTCGGAGTGTATGACGGAAGGAAGTTCTATACGCGGGCGGCAGTGGCGTCAAAAACGTTTATGACCGTGGTGGAACGTTCGCTCGAGGATGCGCTTGAGACGTCGATTGCAATGCAGGCGAAGGGCTTCGGGACGCGCGGGAGGACATTCGCGAGACGGCAGAAATGGACCGTAAGAGACACGGTCGTATGCGCGGTCATGGCCGTTGCGGGGATTTTTTCCGTTGCCGGTACGGCTTTGGAATGGGTGACTTTCGAGTATTATCCCAATGTAATACTGTATTACGAACGGATACTCGGCGTGTTAACGATCGTTATGTACTGCGTGTTGTTTGCGATTCCTGCCGCTGTGACAATTGAGGGGAGATTGAGATGGAAAAGCTGCTTGTCGAGAACTTGAGTTTCAGGTATGCGCTCGGAGACAGAGAGGTTCTGAAGAACGCGTCGTTCAGCATGGAAAAGGGCGGGATGGCAGTCGTCTGCGGAGCTTCCGGATCGGGAAAAACCACGCTTCTAAAGCTGCTCTGCCCCGCCATTGCGCCGAAAGGCGAGAGAACCGGAAGCGTCACCGTTGACGGAAGGGATATTTATGCCATCCCGGCTCACGAGGCGGCGTCGATGGTTGCATATGTTGCCCAGAATCCCGAGGCGCAGATAGTGACCGACACGGCCTACGGAGAGCTTGCATTCGGGCCCGAAAATCTCGGGATCAAACCCGAAGAGATCAGGAGAAGGATTGCATGGACGGCCTCGTATTTCGGCATAGAGGAATGGCTCGACAAAAAAACGCAGGAACTTTCGGGCGGACAGAAACAGATACTCAACCTTGCTTCCGCGATAATGATGAAGCCGGAGATTATTCTTCTTGACGAGCCGACGACGTATCTTGACCCGGTGATGACTTCACGGTTCATCTCGATGCTGCAGTCGGTCAACAGGGAACTCGGAACGACGGTTATTGTGGCAGAACACAGGCCGGAGCTGTTTGCGGGAAAAGCGGACAGATACCTGACGGTTGAAGACGGCGAGGTGCGTGATTCGTCGGAGGAAATTGTTCCGCCGGAGCCCGACATGTTCTACGAGAGGCTTTTTGCGGTCAACGAACCGGAACGGAGAACAGGGAAAACAGACCGTGCGCTGAAATGCACGGACGTACGGTTCAGATTCCGCGGCGGCGACAGGGATGTACTCAAAGGGCTTAACGTTGATATTCCTAAAAGCTGCGTGTATGCGCTGCTCGGCTCAAATGGCGCCGGGAAAACGACGTTCTTGAAGTGCGTGACAGGCGAGCTCAAACCGTACCGGGGAAAGATAGAACTGACCGGAAAAGCGGCTGCGCTGCCGCAAAATCCGATATCGATGTTCATAGAGGAAACTCCGCGAAAGGATTTCAGAAACTACCTGGTTTTGACAGGGTGTCCGATTAAGGATATAAGCTCGAGGATCGAAGCGGTGGCGGAAAAGACAGGAACCGCGGCGCTGCTGGACAGGAATTTCCTGGACCTCAGCGGCGGCGAGACGGAGATGTGCGCGGTGGCAAAACTGATGCTCACCGGCGCGGAGATAATGCTTCTTGACGAACCAACAAAGGGGCTCGACACCGTGTCGAAAAAGAGACTTGCGGAGTTTTTCGATGATCTTTCGAAGCAGGGCATGACAGTAATCTTCGTGACGCATGACGCGGAATTCGCGAGAGAGGCGGCGACCGGAGCGGGCGTTTTGTCCGGCGGGGTTGTTTTGGAGTAAGGAGAACGGCTTTCGGGCGGGGTTGCGATGGAAAAAGCGGCGCTTATAAGAAAAATAATATCATATACGCTCGTGCTGACCGCCGCTCCGGCGATGGTTATTCTGTTTGCGACGGTTATGCCTCGAAGACTGTTTCTGCTTGTCGCGATTGCGATGGCGGCCGTGGCTGTAGGCGCGTTCTGCCTCAATTTTGAAAAAGAAAAGGACAACGGGGCAAGGACTGTTTTGACGGCGGTTTTTGCGGCGCTTTCGACGGCGAGCCGGGTTGTGTTCGCGGCGTTTCCGGGGTTCAAACC
>JAFZTO010000238.1 GCA_017618795.1 Clostridia bacterium
AGATGGACGGCGCTATCCTCGTTGTCGCAGCTTCCGACGGTCCTCTTCAGCAGACCCGCGAGCACGTTCTGCTCGCCCGTCAGGTTGAGGTTCCCCAGCTCGTCGTTTACATGAACAAGACAGACCTTGTTGACGACGAAGAGCTCCTTGAGCTTGTCGAGATGGAAATCCGTGACCTTCTCAGCCAGTACGACTTTGACGGTGACAACGTTCCGATTATCCGCGGCTCCGCCCGCGACGCTCTCGAGTCCCCCTCAAAGGACCCGAACGATCCCGTATATGCTTCCATCAAAGAACTTATGGACGCTGTTGACGACTATATCCCCACACCCGATCGTCAGTCCGACCTGCCATTCCTTATGCCCGTAGAGGATGTCTTCTCCATCTCCGGACGCGGAACGGTTGCTACAGGCAGAGTTGAACGCGGTACCGTTAAGGTTGGCGACACAGTCGAAATCGTAGGCCTGAGCGACGAAAAGAGATCCACCGTAGTAACAGGCGTTGAGATGTTCCACAAGCTTCTTCCGCAGGCTGAAGCGGGCGACAACATCGGTGCTCTTCTCCGTGGCGTAGCCAAGAACGAGATCGAGCGCGGACAGGTTCTCTGCAAACCGGGAACCATTCATCCCCACACCAAATTCAAAGGCAATGTTTACGTTCTGACCGAAAAAGAAGGCGGACGTTCCAAGCCCTTCTTCCCCGGCTATCGTCCTCAGTTCTACTTCAGAACAACAGACGTTACCGGTACGATCAGCCTCCCCGCTGACGTCGAAATGTGCCGCCCCGGCGACAACGTTGTTATGACCGTTGAGCTCATTACTCCCGTTGCCATCGAAAAGGGTCTCCGTTTCGCTATCCGTGAAGGTGGCAGGACAGTCGGTTCCGGTGTCGTTACCGAGATTGACGAATAATTTGTCATCAGAGGGACGTGCAAACGTCCCTCTTTGTGTTTAAAATGAGCAACAAATCACTTAAGAAAATTACATTTACGGCCGTTTTTGCGGCGCTTGCCTTTGTGCTGCAGATACTGGAATTTCCGCTTCCGTTCGTGCCATCGTTCCTTAAATTCGATTTTTCGGATTTTCCGGCCCTTATAGTTTCTTTTGCCTACGGACCGGCCTGGGGCGTTCTGGTTGAACTGCTGAAAAACCTTGCGCACTGTCCCCTGAGTCATACGAATATGGTCGGGGAGCTTGCGAACTTTCTTGTCGGTGCAGCCATAGTTGTTCCGGCTGGACTGATATATAAATTTTTCAAAACCAGGCGCGGCGCCGTAATCGCATCACTTGCAGGCAGTTTTTTTGCGGCAGCGGTGAGCTTTCCCGTGAATATGTTTATAACGTATCCGTTTTATTCTGCCGTTTATTTCGGAGGAAACACCGAAAAAATCGTCGGGATGTACACGGCGATTTTTCCGTCTGTCGATACTCTGACAAAGGCTCTGCTTCTCGTCAACGTGCCGTTTACGCTGATCAAAGGCCTGATATGTTCGCTCATTACTTTTTTAATTTACAAGAGAATTTCAAAATTAATAAAATGACTGCGCTGCTTTGCGGGCGCATAAAATTGTATAAAACAGAAAGCCGGTAACTCAATTATGAACATATTAAAAGGAAACGCTATTGTCGGCCAGTCCGGAGGTCCGACGGCTGCAATAAACGCTACTCTTTCCGGGGTGATCCGCGGGGTGCTGAGAAATTCCGACGTTATAGGGACGGTTTACGGCGCTTACAACGGGATAGAGGGGATGCTGAAGGGAACATACTGCGACCTGAGCCGGATGTGCGCCACGGAAGAAAAGCTTAAGCTGCTTGAAAAAACTCCTGCCGCCGCTCTAGGCTCATGCAGGAAAAAATTGCCGAAGCTGGACGGTTCTGATCCCAACGCCGACAAAATCTACGAGCAGCTTATTTCTTTTTTCAGAAGTCTGGATATCCGGTACTTCTTCTATATCGGCGGGAACGATTCGATGGATACCGTTGCAAAGCTTTCCGCATATACAAAGGCCCATGATTATGAAATGAGAATAATGGGTGTGCCGAAAACCATAGACAACGATGTCATGGGCACCGATCACACACCCGGATTCGGTTCGGCGGCAAAATACATCGCAACCTCGATGGAAGAAATAATCCGCGACTGCGCCGTCTATACTACAAAGGCGGTTACTATTATTGAGATAATGGGTAGAGACGCCGGCTGGCTAACTGCATCGGCCGCTCTTACACGCGTTAAAGGAGCGGAGCCGGATCTTATCTATCTCCCCGAACGCGACTTTGATATGGAAACATTCTTTTCGGACGTTCGCGCCGCGCTTGAAAGACATCCGAATGTCGTTGTAGCAGTTTCGGAGGGCATTCACTTTGCTGACGGACGGTACGTTGGCGAATCAGCACAGAGCGGAGTAACCGACGTGTTCGGACACAAGTATCTTTCCGGCACCGGAAAAGCGCTTGAAATTGCCGTGAAGGGCGAAATAGGGTGCAAGGTACGCTCGGTCGAGCTCAACATTCTTCAGCGCTGCGCTTCGCATATTGCTTCGCTTACAGACATTAACGAATCGGTCATGGTTGGCAGCGCTGCAGTCGACGCTGCTGCGCAAGGCGTGACGGGCAGGATGATGACAATCCTGCGCAGAGAGGGGGACGTGTATGCTTCTTACGCATGCCACGAGGATATAGACAAAATAGCAAATAAAGTTAAAACCGTTCCCGATGCGTTCATAAACGCGGCGGGCAACGGAATAACCGATGAGTGCGTCAATTATCTTCTCCCGCTTATTCAGGGCGAATCGTATCCCGAATACAGCGACGGGCTTCCAGACCACATTTCTCTTAAATAATCCAAGTTCTTCCGTATGCTGCGGCGCGAAAGTCCGCTGATTTACGGGAGAACTTTTTTTCATGTCTTGACAAACGGGGACTTAGGCAGTATAATATTGTTATGAGAAAAAAACTGGCGTTAATATTAAAATTAAGCGTTGCATTTTTGCTAGTTGTCCTGTTTGCGTCCTGCGGAAAAAACAAGGGAGCAATGAAAAAAATCAGCGGGGAATACTCATATATTATTGTTGACGGCGGCGCTCAGATTACAGGCTACAGCGGGACAGAGCTAGAGTTGACAATTCCGGAAAGCATTGACGGGATTGCCGTTCTGTCAATTGCTCCCAACGCGTTTTACGATTTTCCATGCCTTGAAAAGGTTGTGATCCCGGACACCGTCGAGAACATCAGCTCTGCGTTTGTCAGATGCGGAGAGCTTAGACACGTGATCGTGGGAAAGGGTGTTCGCGACATATCAGGCGCGTTTGCGGATTGCGTTTCACTGACGGATGTCGACGGATTTGAAAACGTTGAGTTTATGGCGGACGCATTCCGCGGCTGCACGTCGCTCAGGAAGGCGAAAATTCCCTCAGGCGTGCTGAACTGCGACGGAACGTTTTCAGGCTGCGCCTCTCTTACTGAAGTTGAAATTGCTGAAGGAGTTGCCGAACTTGTCCGGACCTTTGAAAACTGTACTTCGCTTGAAAGAGTATGTATTGCAAGGACAGTAACACGGATTGAGGAAGCCTTCAGCGGCTGTACGTCGCTGATATCGGTTTCCGGCAACGAGAACGTGAGTGAATACAGGGGGGCGTTTCGCAATTGCAGACTTTTGAAAACCGTTTCGCTCGGCAGGTTCGTAACCGATATTCTTGACGCCTTTACCGGTTGTACGTCGCTTGAAAGCGTGATGAATTTTCCGTATGAGCTCGAAACTTATTCGGCGTCGTTTGGAGGCTGCATCTCGCTTCCTTTTATCCGGGTGCCGAAAATCCGCAATCCGGAGTCCGAGAGAGCGTACAGAATGTCGGACGATTTCAGAGGTTGCAGGTCGCTCAGAATGGCGGTTATTGACTGCGCGGCAGAGCCTGACCGCAGTTTCTGCGCTGTTTTCCGGGACTGTGATTCGCTTGAGACGCTTACGGTTCCCGAACAGACGCTGCGGGTGTTTACTTATCCCGGTTACATAATATCCGACAGTGAATACACCGGTTCCAGTCAGCGCGTGCTGAATCTTCTGAAAAAATACCAGGCGCAGCCGTCCGTGCGCGTCACGGAAAATTACGGAACAGTCGACGGTACAGGATATTCAGCAATTTACGGTGCGGTGATTGACGCAGTCGATCCGGAGGATGAATTATCTCAAATTGAATTAGGGAGTTTTTCCGAATATACCGAGACGTCGTACTGGATAGGGTTTGATCCAAATCAGGAGACGCAGGATCGCAAAATAATAGAGCGCACTTTCCTTTTCTGCCTTGTTCTGTCGGGCGGCGGGAGTGAGTTTGATGACAGGACCGTTTATATAAACGGATTAAAATGCTATTCAAATTAGAGCAAAAGATTGACTTTTTATCAGGAATGTGATATAATATTATCGATAACGATTCAAAACATACGGAGGTTATAATGGAAAAGGGAATTATTGTGGCAGGAAGCATGATATTTGACAATCTTAAAAAGATCGACATCTATCCGGGCGCCTGCAATCTGACGAAAATCAGAAAAAACGAAATGGCAATGGGCGGTCTGGTAAATAACTGCGTACAGGATTTTGCCCATCTCGACAGTGAACTGCCGCTTAAAGTTATAGGTCTTATGGGCGACGATGCTGGCGGAAATTTCATTCTGAACAATCTGAAAAAATATCCGAATATAGATTTGAGCGGGCTGAAGACTTCGGGAGAGACATCGTTTACCGATGTTATGTACGACAGTGAGCGGCGCACACGCGCATATTTCCAGTTCGAAGGCTCAAACGCCGATCTCGGCATAGACGATTTTGACTTTGACAGCATTAAAGGCGATATAATTCACGTGGGGTATCTGCTCCTGTTGAACAAGCTCGACGAGCCGAATCCGGTGTACGGGACAAACATGGGCGAATTGCTGCACAAGGCGCAGAGCTACGGTATAAAGACGTCCATCGATGTTGTGTCGGAGGAAAGCGACAGATATCAGAGCGTTGTTGCGCCGGCACTTAAATATGTTGATTACTGTATAATCAACGAAATGGAGGCAGGCAAGATCGTAGGTATTCCGTCAGCCGATGAAGAGGGGCGGATCATCGAGGAGAATATGCCTAGGATATGCAAGGCGCTCAGAAATCTGGGGGTCAGGGACTGGATCATTGTTCACGCACGAGATGCGAGCTACGGCCTGGACGTGGACGGTACATTCATCAGAATGGACTGCATCGACATTCCGCGTTCGATGATCGTCGGGACCACCGGCGCCGGAGACGCCTTCTGCACCGGTGCGCTTTACGGTGCGTACAAGGGCATGAGTCTCAAGGAAGCGATGTATTTCGCCACAGGCGTTGCTTCGACGTCGCTGTTCTCACCGTCCGCATCGGAGAGCGTTACTGACGTTGCCGGAGTTTACAAGCTGATGAGCGAATATCCGGTTCCCGATTGCATGACATACAAAATATAAGACGTAATAAGATAAAATCAGCCTGATCTGCGTCGGGCTGATTTTATGGTAATACGCAAAAAATATTCTTATGAGGAAAATCTGTAAACATATTGACAAAACCGAAAGAGTATGGTAAAATATTCACTGCTGAAACAGAAAGAGAGAAACGATGGAAAATTGTAAGACTATAATGGTCACCTCGTGCAAGGGGGGCGTGGGCAAATCAACCGTAGCAGCCAACCTTGCGATACGACTTGCATATGACGGGTATAGAACTCTTGTGATTGACTGCGATTTCGGCGTAAGATCTCTTGACCTAATAATGGGGCTTGAGGATGAGGTCGTTTTCGACATACTTGATATAATCATGCGCGACATTCCCGCGACGAAGGCTGCCATTACCGACAGGAGATCACAGAACCTCATGTTTATCGCGGCCCCGTATTCTTACGACGACGAGCTTTCTGTTGCCGATTTTAGGGAAGGAATCGCCAAAATTAAGGACGAGCTGTCGCCGGACTATATTATAATCGATACACCCGGAGACACCGGCATGCCGTTCCGTCTGGCATCGGCTGTTGCGGATATGGCGCTTGTGGTTTCCACATACCAGCCGATATCGATTAGAGCTGCCGAGCGGACTGGTATTCTCCTTGGCGATGAGGGTGTTGGCGAAAGGCGTCTGCTCATAAACTGCTTTGACCCGGACGGCAGAGAAAACCCGGCTCTTCCTAGCTTAACCGAAATCATTGACAAAACCTCGATACGGCTTATCGGAATAATTCCGTACGAACCCATGCTTGTTGAAAGCCAGTCGCGCGGGGAAGATGTGTTTACTCTTAAAAAAACTGACGTGGGTACCGCGTTTGCCAACGTCGCAAACAGAATTAACGGCAGAAACGTACCTCTTTTTACGGATTTCAAGCAGTTCAGACGCGTTCCGCTACTGAGAAAGATACAGTAGAGATATGCATATAGCACTTATAGCAAGCAACATGAAAAAGGAAATAATGCTGCAGTTCTGCACGGCGTACTGCGGCATTCTCGCCCGGAATACAATCTGCGCCACGTACGGAACGGGAAAAATCATCTCTGACTCCACCGGATTGCCGGTCAATTGCTATCTTCCCGGGGATCAGGGCGGGGTACAGCAAATAGTATCAAGGGTGATGTTCAATGAAATTGACCTTGTCGTTATGTTTGCTGATCATGGAAGGGACAGTCCGGAAAAAAAACTGTCGCTTGACATGCTGATCGACGCGTGCAATCTGCACGATATACCGCTTGCCACAAATATAGCCACGGCTGAACTTCTTATACGCGCCGCTGGAAGCGGAGAACTTGACTGGAGAAATTACGTCAACCCTATTTCAGATTACAATACCAGGCATAAAAGTAAATTCGTTAAGGTGGAAGAGATCAAATGAAAACAAACGGAGTTTATTATTTCAATTCCAGATTCATTCTTGTCGAAATAACCCTTGAGTGCTCGCCGGATATGATAGACTGGTTTGGATTCGGAGTCCCGGAACCGGGTACGGACGAATTTACAAGGACCGGTCCGTATATGGAGCAGTATCTTACTCCAAACGGAGAGGACAAACTCTGCGATGCCTGGGACGAGCCGGAAGACGAGGATATGGAGAGCACGCGCGTCGCGTTTTTTATAGAATAC
>JAFZTO010000239.1 GCA_017618795.1 Clostridia bacterium
ATTTAATGTATAATGTTTAAAGATCATCAAACGGGGGAAAAATATGCACGGCAAGCCTTTATTCGGACCCGGAGGAAACTCCGAAAGTTTCAAAGCACTCAAAAATAAAACGACAATGGACGCTCCTGAATGGCTTAAGCAGATAGGCCTCGACGCATACGAATACGAGTGCGGGAGAGGTATAACAACGTCCAACGAGACATTTGCATTGCTTGGGGAAAAGATGAGGGAATACGAAATAAAGCCTTCCCTTCATGCGCCTTATTTTATTTCTCTGTCCGGAATCGATCCGGAAACGCGCCTGAAATCGGTGGAAATCATATCCCGCTCTGTTTCCGCAGCCGAAAATCTCGGAGCGGAAACGGTGGTTATACACTGCGGAAGCTGCGCGAAGATCACGCGTGAGGAAGCAATGCGCCTTTCCGCCGACACTCTCGAGAAAGCGCTTGACGCAATTGAAACCGACGTTCTTTTCGGCATTGAGACAATGGGCAAAATCAACCAGCTCGGAACTCTTGAGGAAGTAATAGAACTGTGCAGAATATCGCCGAGACTTTCTCCCGTCGTTGATTTCGGACATCTGAACGCAAGAAATATAGGCGGATATTTTGTTACGGCCGACGACTACAGAAAAGTATTCGATAAAATCGCAAACTCCCTCGGCGATGAAAAGGCAAGGTATCTCCACTGCCATTTTTCAAAGATAATGTATACGGAAAAAGGCGGCGAGAAGGAGCATCTCACCTTCGCCGATACCGTCTACGGGCCGGAATTCGAGCCGCTTGCCGATGCGATAATCTCAGAGAACGTTTTCCCGACAATAATATGCGAATCAGCCGGCACACAATCTGAAGACGCGCTGACGATGAAGAAAATATGGATGGAAAAATACGGCCTGTGCTGACAGTTGTTACCGCATAATGTTTTTTATGTTATAGATAAGCGCCGGATACCAATCCGGCGCTATTCTGATTGCTTAAATAAAAATCCGAACCGGTTCCGGGTAACGATAAGGTTACCTGAACGGTT
This sequence comes from Clostridia bacterium, assembly GCA_017618795.1. Classification (GTDB taxonomy): domain Bacteria; phylum Bacillota; class Clostridia; order Oscillospirales; family CAG-272; genus Colimorpha_A. The sequence goes on from JAFZTO010000239.1 coordinate 1,030, forward strand.
CGGATAGGGTTGTATTGGTGACCCGTACGGGAATCGAACCCATGATTTCAGCGTGAGAGGCTAACGTCTTAACCGCTTGACCAACGGGCCATTGGTGCTTCCCTGCCACATAAGCTCGGGAAGCTGGTGCTCCTGCGGGAAATCGAATCCCGGACACCTTGATTAAAAGTCAAGTGCTCTACCGGCTGAGCTACAGGGGCATATCCAAAAGCAACATATATTATACCACTTTTTTCCCTGTTTGTCAAGTATAATACTTAATTTTTTCCGTTTTTCGTTAAAAAAAGAAAGTGAAAAAATGATTGAGCAGATAAATTGACTTTAACCACGGTGTTATTAATCGAATCTGTCAAATTCAAACCAGGTTATAAGAGATAGGTTATCCGTCTTATCTCCCAATACTTTCTGACAAAGGTAACGGGAAGCAAGATATCCTTGACTGAAAGCATCAGATGTCACATATCCTCCGCGCATGCCGTTTTTGAACATTCTTCTGGCTTTTAAATCCGCTTCATGGCTGTACACGTAAATATCGTCTCTTCTGAGCTTCTTAACCGCAAGCATGAGCTGGTAACATATTCCGTTAGGAATGTAGACCGCTTTTACATTTTTTCTGCTCTGCATTTCTTTTGCGATCGTTCTAGCAAGCAATGACGGCAGAATAGTATTCGACACGTATCTGTCGCCGTTGCTTTCGTAAGCGATTTCAGTTATTTCCAGATTGCTCCCCGACTCCGAACAGTAATCTTTAAAACCGCGCAGGCGTTCCTGAAAAATACTGCTTTCGAACCCGTCGGAGAGAAGAACAAGCACAGTGCCATCGGAAATCTGAGAACACATTATTTCGCCAATCTTTCTCCCTTCTTCAATCCCGTTTGTAATAACTCTTGCAACGTTTTCACAATCGTTGCAGTAGTCGTTCAGAAAAACGACAGGTATTCTTTCGCTGATGTTTCTGACCATTTCAGCGATTTCACTGGACTGAGTCGGAACAATAGCTATCCCGTCCGGCAAGAGTTTCTCGAGTCTGCACAAAATACTGTATATCTCTTTTTCATTGATATCGCCGCTGTAGAAATAGTAATTGATAATAACATTCGATTTCTCATATTTTTCCTCTGCCTTCTTTATACCGCAGATAACATCATCCCAGAAAAAGGACGGCTTGTTAGGCATAATGAATGTTAGAAATTTCGCCTTACCGTTTGAATGAGCTGCATTAAATTCGAATCGTGCTATTTTTTCGGGAAAATGTTCTGAAATATATCTGTTGATTCTTTCTCTTGTCCGCGGGCTGACGTTCCCGGTTGTTTTCTGCGATCTGTAAACAGTCGTTTTTGAAATACCCAGTGCCTTGGCGGTGATTTCAATATAGTTCATTTTTCTCCTTCCTCTATGCTGGACCGGAACGTAAAAACAAATTCAACCTTGGTCTGCACAAAATATGCACGGCGAAACCGGATAGTTCATTTTTCAGAAAAAATATCAGATTTCAATAAAATTCCAGCCGAATTTTTCGGCAATCGGAGCAAAGCACTCAGCTTCTGCGCTGTAAACCAGTGCGCTATGATGCGTTCCGCCGTTTTCGCTGTATTTTTTAAGCATTTCCCTGATACCGGCATCAGGCTTGAACCACCCGTTCACGACGTTTGTGAAATTGCTGTTTTCCGGAACCGAAAGCATTTCTCCCGCAACAGTTGTAAGCGTGTACTTCCCGCCGCCAAAAGGCGCAAGATTAACGAGCGTCGCCCTTCCCGCCTTCATTGACGCCATAATAGCATACGGATCTCCCGTATCAGCAAACGGGAATGAGCGTACGATCATTTTTGGCTTTTCTCCGGCAACAGCAAGATTGAACTCGCCCATGTGACTCAGAAAAACGTATCCGTCCTTCCAGTTCGGACAGAACATCTCAACAAATGTCGTGTCATCCCAGCATCTAAGCAACGCTCCGACAAACGCAGCGGTTATTACGTCTCCCTCTCCGGCATAACCTATACCGTCTTCCATTGCACGACAGGCTCTGTCAAAAGGCATGTGACGCAATCCGGTCGTTTTGCCGGCGGAAAGGAAATTAATGGTAAATGCCGTAAGCTTTTCTGATTCGTACCAGTCCTTGACTCCAAGAGAGACCCTCGTCACCTCGTCGTACAGAGCGTCTGAAACTCCGTCCAAGTCGAAACGGTCTTTGTCAGACTTCCTGAGACCGGCTATCCTTTGCCAGTCGACCTTTTCGGAAAAGACGCCGATCTTTTCCGTGGAACAGGTTACGACTTCGATTCCTATGTCTTTTTTTAAGTCTCCGTACGGAATTCTGAAGTCCCCCATGCCGTCGAAAGGTTCACCGATAATTCCAACTCTCGCTTCAGCCAGTGCGTTTGCAACCGCATAACCTCGTGCGCAGTCGGAAACCTGTTTTAAAACATCGGATTCCAGATAATGCCCGGTAAAAATTCTGAATTTTTTCCCGTTGCGTATGAGAAGATTGCACATATCCTGAACTCCGTGGATCCCGTGATTGAAATCCAGTTCGCCCGGAGAGCCCTCAGGG
>JAFZTO010000240.1 GCA_017618795.1 Clostridia bacterium
AAGAAACGGCGTTGACGCCAAAACACTGTCCGGAATCCTCGGACATACAAACGCGAGTTTTACGCTTGACACGTACACCCATGTTACGGGAGATATGCAGCACAGGGCGGCGGAGATCGTCGGCAGTTTTATGGAAGAAATATTCGGAAAGGAGCTGAAACCTTGGCAGACAGACGAAAAAAAGGAACAGGAACACTGATTGAACGTAAGGATGGCCGATGGGAAGGCAGAGCGGTCGTCGGATACGATGATAACGGCAAGGCAATCAAGAAGAGCGTTATTTCGCGCTCAAAAGCTGACTGTCAGAAAAGACTCAAAGAACTGATCAGACAAAGCTACTGCACGACGGGCAAACTGCCGGGCCAGGCGAAATCATCCATGCTTTTTGGGGAGTGGATGGATCTGTGGTATCAGAATTACTGTAAAAACAGCGTTCGGGAAGGCACGCGCGACGGATATGAAAACCGGATATACAAGCACATAATACCGGAGATCGGGCACATACCGCTCGAAAGTCTCACACAAAATGATCTGCAGGAGTTTTATCTCAGGCTGAAGCTGAACGGTCGTCTGCAGTTTGTTGAACAGAACGGAAAAGGTCTGTCTGACAGGATGGTCCGCGCATGTCACACAAGCTGCCGTACGGCGCTTGAAAAGGCCGTATGCGAAGGCTTGATCCAGGTCAATCCGGCAATCGGCTGCAAACTGCCTCCGAAAAAGGCACGAGAGATGCAGGTGCTGACTCACGATGAAATGCAGCGTTTTCTCATACAGGCCAAGCACGACGGATACTATGAAATCTTTATGCTGGATCTTGCGACCGGGCTGCGCCGCGGGGAACTGATGGGCCTGAAATGGAGCGATCTCAACACCGATACCGGTGAACTTCATATCGAGCGGCAGGTTTGCATGTCGAACGGAAAACTTATCACGGTTCCGCCGAAAACCAAAGCCTCCATCCGTACGATAATACTCCCTCCGGCGGTGGTAAATGTGCTCGCGGAGTACAGACAGACACTGCCGGAAGGATCTGATTGGATCTTCCCGTCGCCGGTGAAGGATGATTCTCCGCGCAATCCGCAGACGGTCTATCATAAAATGCAGCTTGTGCTTGAACGTGCCGAATGTAAAAAGATACGTTTTCACGATCTGCGGCACACCTTCGCGACAATGGCTCTTGAGCACGGCATGGACATCAAAACGCTTTCCGCGATCATAGGCCATACTTCATCCCAAACGACAATTGACATTTACAGTCATATAACGACCGATATGCAGAAGAACGCCGCAAATGCAATCGAACGCGGACTAGGTAATCCAGATACGAGCATTGACGAAAATGCCGTCCCGAGGCCGGAGCAGCATGAAAGAAAAGTTTTCAAACCGAAGGAATCGAAGTGTCGAGAGCCGGGAACAGGCGGAGTTTATCAACTGAACGATCATCTGTATGAGGGACGTTTTACGCCGAGACTGCCTGACGGAAAGCGCAAGGGTTTCAACGTTTATGCCCAGACCCGGGAAGAGTGCGAGAAAAAACTTGCCGAAATGATCGTCGAAGTAAAAGCGAAAATAGCCGCGGAAAAAGCCGCGATGAAGAGATAAAAATATTTGGTCTTAATAGATACGGAATTGTCAAAACTGCGAAATGTCTCCCAAAATCGAATGACGAAGGCGATTCTAAGTCTCCAAAAACGCCATCATTTTGTATAGATTGGTTCTTAAATACCCCGGCCGGATCGCATTTGTCTTCATCATCCATTGCATTGATATTCTTTGATCAATGCAAGATAATCAGAATCATTGCGAATGAAGTCGAATTCTTTTTGATTCATAAGATTCAAAACAAGGCAAATATATGATCCAGAGTAATTCTTGGATGTGTTCGCAATATTTGAAGTTGTTGCGTTGATAAATTTGCTTGTGTAATGCTTCTCTCCCGGAGGAAGCAAATCATATGAACGTGCATGAAAAAGCATTTTTTCGATTGCGTCAAAAGTTTCTTTTTTGTTTTTCCGTCCTGCTTGAATTTTCGCAATATAGAAATAAATATCCGCTAATCTGCAATGGTAGAACAAATAATTTTCGTCATAGAAAACGGTTTTCCAAAGTTTCAGAGCACATTCAAGTGCTGAAAGATGATCTTCTGGAGAAACATCTTTGTCATAGACTAAACTTGATGTTAAATGAGATAAAAAGAAGATTCGGTTTTCATGTTTTATCTCCATTCGTTTCGCACGGCTTTCTTTTGTAAAGTATGCAGTCTCTAAAAGAAATGGGCTGCTGATCAACATACTGCCTGCTTTGGATGCATATTCAACAGCTTTTTCTTCATCAGCAAAAGAAATGTCGGGCATCGAGTAGATGTATACCAGTGTTTGAACGGCATTCTCTCTCTCGCTGGTTTCTGTACAGTCACGAAGAATCCGGTCGCAAAGTAAAACGCACTCTTTTGCCTTGTCTTCTCTGTCTTTTGTATTTGCGACAAGACTTAAAAAGAGAGAATTAGCCAGCATCGTCATACAATGATAGTCGCCGGGGAATCGCTTCAAAGCTTCACGCCACATTTCAATACGGGTTTCACATTTTCCTTCATTAGCCAATGACATGTCTGTTTTATTGTACTCATCAATTGCCATTTCCTTTTCACCAGGTGTTCTTCCGAGCAATTCATCCAACGTTATGTCAAAGAAGTTGGCAAGAGGGACAAGAAGCGAAAAATCCGGTATTGTCTTTTCGCTCTCCCACTGTGAGACGGCTGAGACAGAAATATTGAAGTATTCCGCAAACTGTTCCTGCGTCAGGTCTTTTTGTTTTCTTTTGGTCTTTATAATTGAACCTATGCTCATTTTTGAGTCTCCTTTTATTTTGCATTTCGCATCGCTGCAATTCTATTATAGCCATCTTTCGCAGTTTTTTGAAGAGCGCGTTTCTTTAATTTCATTTCAGCAAGACTGAACTTAAACCGAAATTATTTGAGATGTGATTCAATTTTCAACCGCACACCCTGTACCAGTCCAATTCAGGTAGAAACCCCAGAAACCCAATTTCGTATCTATTAATTTTGATGGTTTTCGAGGATAACTATTGTCGCTCAAAGGCGACAATAAACCTCAAAATGGGCCGATTTTGCCCCTAAAACGACGAAAACCCGGTTTAAAACCGGGCTTTCTTGATTTCGTATCTATTTAGACCGTAAATCATGTGCTACGCGGCCGATTTAGATTGGA
>JAFZTO010000241.1 GCA_017618795.1 Clostridia bacterium
AACGCACCGAGCAGTATAATTCTGTTGTCCACCTTCTTTATGCTTTTTCCGGAAATAAGCTGATACAATCCTATACCGGCAAAGAAAACGCAGATCAGTATGGCCAGTACGCCGCATATTGCCGAGAGCACGGCGAAAAACGGAAGATAATCGATTCTGAGCGCACCGTTGAGGGCGGCGAAGCCGACCTTTGTTTCCTCCGCGCCTATCGGCTGCCTGTCAAATACAGAAACAAGCAGGGTAAACAGAATAAATGCCGAGAAAAGAATTACGGGTTTTTGAAAAAATCTTCTGAACATCTGGTATTCCTCCGTAATAATATGCATTTTAATATTATATATCAAAATCTTAAAAAAGTCAAGAGCGAAAGGCGAAATATGAAAAAAAACAATGCTTTCCGGCATTGTTCACAAAAAGTTAAAAATGTGTTTTTTCGGAGTCAACAATTATGGTGCATAATATTTTTACTTACGAAAAGAGGTAAAAGAGAAATGACAAAATATGTAAACAATCCGAATCAGCTTTTTGAAGTGCGTCAGTATACGCTTACCGACGGAAGGGCCGCGGGCACAAAAGCCGTATCGGTCTGGAACGGCGGGAACCTTTCCGTCACCGTCCTGCCGGACAGATGCCTTGACATCGCCGACGTGCGTTACAAAGGAAAGAGCATGGCGTTTATCACGGCGCCCGGTATAGTCAACCCGAAGTATTTCGAGCACGACGGTATAAACTGGCTCCGTTCCTTCGGCGGCGGTTTCCTGACGACCTGCGGACTTGAGAACATAGGCGTCGCAGAAGAGGAAAAAGGGCTTACGATGCACGGAAGAATAGCGAATATTCCCTGCGAAAATTTAGCCGTGGAACTCGCTCCGGACTGCATGTCGGCAAGAATTGCGGGAACGGCGCGGGAGAGCATTCTGTTCGGAGTCAACCTGGCGCTCAGACGCGAATTCCGTTTTGCTTACGGCGACGATTCAATAACGTTCACGGATACGCTTACGAACAGGGGCTTTTCGAAGGTCCCCGTATGTATGCTGTACCATATGAATCTCGGCTATCCGCTCATCGACGAGGACGCTGAAATCGTGATTCCGTCTGCGGAGGTCACTCCGAGAACCGAGGCTGCCCGTCAGAACGTCGGCCGCTGGAACAGACTCGAGCCTCCGACAGCCGGATTCGAGGAGCACTGCTTCTATCACAGGCTCGCGGAAAACACCTACGGCGTAGACAATGAAAAAATAAACACCTCGGTCCGCATTCATTTCGAATCGAACGGTCTGCTCGACCGTCTTGTGGAATGGAAAATGTGCGGCGAGGGAGAGTACGTTCTGGGAATGGAGGCGGCCTCGTCCACTATCGACGGCAGGGAGGGCCGCCGCAAGAACGGCAGCGAAAAATACATAGAGCCCGACCAGAGCTATGTCAACAGCTTCCGCATCACATTCAGCGATCTCAGATAAAAAATGAAATCATTCGTCAACAGGGTTCTGTACCCCGCCTGCCTGCTGTTTACGGTGCTGTGCGTGGTTTTTTCCGCGCTTCTGTCGTGGGCGGACTCAGAAATGCTGCTTCCGACCATCAGCATAGGCAATCTGTGCCAGATATTCTGCTTTTCGCTTGTCGTTGCGGTTGCAAATCTGCTGTTCGGCGTCGGGAAACTGCCGTATCCGGCTTCTTTTGTACTGCATTTTCTCTGCTCCTTAGCGGCGTTCTGGCTGATATTCCTTGTCATCGGCAGACATTACAGTGAGGGAAACGCCGGTACGATGCTGCTTGTGTTTACAGGCATATATCTTATTTTTGCTCTGCCTGTTATTGTAGTTCACTGTGTGAGAGGGCGGAACAAAAAAAGAGAGTCTGAAAGAACGTATAAAAGACAATTCAGATAAGACGTTTGCGGCGCTTTTTTCAAAAAATGCGCCGTTTTTTAAAAAAATTACGTTTTTGTGTAACGTTTCCGCGTTTTTTTCAACTGTATATTACAGAGGGGAGGTGTTTTTGTGACTGACGGAAAAATAATAACCCTTATTTCCGACAAAAAAGAGTCCGGGATTTCCGAGATACAAAAGAAATACGGCAGCATTATGAGAAGGCTCGCTCTTGACATCGTAGGGAACAATCCGGACGCCGACGAGTGCGTCAACATTGCTCTGCTCAGGTCCTGGGAGCTTCTGGCAGATGAAAAGCCGGATAATCTCCGCGCCTTTCTGCTAAAAATCACAAGAAACGTCGCCTTTGACCGCTATAAAGCAAACAGCGCGGCAAAAAGAGGCGGAGGCGCGGCGGCGGAGGCGCTTGACGAGCTTGACGAAATTGTCTCCGGTCCTGCAAGCGTCGAGGGACAGATTGACGCAAGAGAACTTTCCGCGGCAATCGGCAGATTCGTAAAGTCGCTTCCGGCACGTGAGAGAGATATTTTCATAAGGAGGTACTGGTATTCGGCCCCCGTAAGGACCATCGCCGCCGTATATTCGCTTGAGGAAGGGAATGTAAGGACCATACTTTCCCGGACGCGCACAAAACTGAAAAAATATCTGAAGGAGGGAAACTATCTATGACAAAAGAGGATCTGTTTAACGCCATGGACGGCATAGACGAAAAATCGCTTGTCAGAGCGTCGTCGGACAAAAAGAAGATAAAAACCGGCAGCGTTGTATCCGGTATTGTCGTCGCGGTTTTACTGTGTGGCGCCGCTTTTCCCTTCAGCAAGCTGATAGGCGTATATCTGCGCGGCAAAATCGATTTTGAATCAAAAATCACAGAACCCGTGCCGACGGAGACGGGCACGTCGGCGACAACCGAGCCCGATGAAACGGTCGGCGACGTAACGACGGAACCGCCGTTCCCTGACGACGTTCTTTTCCGCGGTTCATATTTCTATACTGTTGATAAAAATCTGGGTTTTGGAACGAAATATAATGTTGCCCATTCATTTGATGAGCTGAAAACGATTTTTGATTTGTTCGAGTGCAGCGAGCATATCGTTGACTTCTCTGAAAGAGATTTCATAAACGGAACCGTTCTGGTAATTGAGAGGCTCAATGATGGCATAGATGATTACGGAATAACCGCAATCGGAGCAAAAACCTTTGCCCCAAGTTATCATTCTGAGAGCATAACTATTTCATCTGTTCAGGATAAAGAATCCGGTCCGCTCAAAAAGCATACGACATCCGTCATTGCTGTCAAACTTGGGGCAGTCGAAGTGATAAATCAGGTAATTCTGACGGAAAACGATGAACCGTTTTTTAGTCTTTACAGATCGGAAATGAATGAAATATCCACTGCAATGCTGAATGTTAAGCTGTACGATATTTCCACAAATACGATTATCAGAGATCAGGATGCACTTTACGGGACATCGACGCAGGAGCGTGATTATGCTTTTCGCGTTAATTCAGTCAAAGGGAAGGTTTTCGTTTTCTTCAACGGAAAACTGTACGAAGTGTCTGAAGATGTTTTTACCGACGGTATGCCGGAATATTTGCTTGAAAATTGTTGTCTGATTTTCGAGAATTGCGCGACGGTATATGTTTCAGACATTGACGGAGACGGGTATGACGATATTTGCGGTTGGCAGAGGCTTGGCTTTCTGAACGCGACCGGGATATCCGTTTACAGCCCCCATGCCGGCGAAAAGGTGTTCAGCCTGTTCGATTACGGACATTATAATTATTCGCTTGCCGGTTTTTCATCAGACGGGTCGATTAAGGTCAGGGAAAGCGTTTTCGGCCGGGCGAACGGGCGAACGGGCGAATTGACGTCAGCTGAATCCGGAATAACCGTAAGATGGGACAGGGAACAAGCGACCGAGCCCCCGGTTTACGACGTCAAATCCGAGTATTCCGATTTTAATCTTCCCGAGGAAATGTCCGCAAAGAAAGCATGGGATGTTCTGAACGCGAAAGAAAGTCTTGTCGGGAACAACGAATATGTTATGTTTGACAAC
>JAFZTO010000242.1 GCA_017618795.1 Clostridia bacterium
ATATTTGAAAGTAAATAAAAGAACATTCTGTTTTGGTTTTCATAAAGGGAGCAGACGGCAGAAGCCGTCTGCCGATTTTTTATTTACTGAATGAAAAGGACTGAACATCTCCGCTTTTCAGGCTGTCGACAATGCTGTCGCATATCGAATATGCCTTTACGTATTCTCCGCTCTTCATCAACTCGTTTGCATTGTCGATCGCATCTATCATACTTTCAAAGTACTCCGGTAAAGCGTCAAGTTCTGTCACCAGTTTCTTCAGCTTCCCGTTCAGAACGCTTCTCAGACTGTAAATATTGCATAGAGATGAAAGCACGTTGTCCTTGTAGAAACCGTTTTCAGATTTGTTGCTCGCGTCTATCGCGTACGCCATGGCGGTTCCGTAATCCATGTAGGTCATGACGTAGTTGCATAGCAACTCGATATCCTTGTCCTGCGCGTCAGGGAACAGAGCTTTAAATTTCCCTGCCGTGAATTTCTGGATCTCTTCACGCAGAACGTAATACGTATACGCTATATGCTGTCTTGTCATTGCGTCCTGACGGGCGCTTACCTTGAGACTGATATCCGTATTTTCAACACTGATACGCAGACTCTCGCAAGCTTCAAGGGTAAACTCCAGACCGTTTTCAAGTTCCTCTGAGGTGTACTCACCAGTTTTACCAGCAAAAGTAACCTTGTATTTCCCGGCGGTAAGATTCCTTTGAACAAACCTGAACGTAACACTTTCATTATTTGGATTGAAAAGCACAAAGTTCCTTTCGGCCGAACGCATCGCCTCCTCGTATCCGGAAAGAATGTTCAGGTTAAGAGCCATAATATCGCGGTTGTCCGCTTCGCCGAACGCAGAGAACATCATATAGTTCCAGAAGGATATGCTCGACATGTACAGGGCTCCCTGGTCGGAATTACCTCCGCCGAAGCTGTTGTACATGGGCTCCGTCGGTATACCGTAGAAATCGGATGCAGAGTATGCCGCCTGATTTCTGAAATAGTCGCTCCACGTAATGGGATAGAAATTGAACGCGCTGATGCGCTCGCAGTTGAAAAGCTTCAGAATAAGATCGTTGAAAACATAATCTCCGGTTGCGTCAAGTATCTCTGTAAGCGGGATATATGCTTCGATCGTCTCCCACGGGCAGGGATGCGAAGCGCCGGCGTGAGGCTCGAAGAGACCAAGCCACGTGCTTTTTTCCGCAGCGCTTGAAAAGTTGTCGTCATACCAGAAGGTAAGCTGCATCAACATACCAAAGAAGTCCTCGGACCACGACAGATACTCCTCATTGCCTCTGAGTTCGAACAGACGGTATGCGGCGTACGTGCCGTAGGCGGTGCCGAATATCTCGGTCGTTGGGAACTCTGCGCTATCAGTATACTCTCTTGAGTACCTGTTATTATGTACCGAGAAGGAAACCTCGTTTATTACCTTGTTCAACGCAGTTGCAGCAAGGTCCAGATATTTTTCGTCACCGGACATATCGTACGCCTTGACAAGCATATACGCGTACGATCCTATCTGCCAAGGCTCGTATACCGTTCCTAGGTCGGGGGCGTCCTGCTGAGTAGCGGAGGTTTTGGTGGTAGGGTATATCCACTGCGAAACAACGTAATTGCTGTTTTCCACAAGCTCGGTAACTCCCTCGATCGATGAAAGAAAATTCGCAAGCGCGGCAGGACTGTAATCTTTAATTGAACTGGTCATTGACGCGCGCCAGGTTTCAACGTCGTAGAAGAAATTCTGCCACGGCATCTCGAACGTCCCGACTTGATTTCCGAACCTGAAGCCGTATCGGATCATATTGCTCTCAGGATCGTAATAGAACTGAAGAGCGTCCATTTTGGTTTCTAGAGCTTTCGCGAATTCCGTGTTTTTATTTATTCTGTTATATGCGTTTGCAACTGAGAGCCAGTTGTTGTTGCACGAAAAATCCGTAGCCGAATATCTGTCCGCAGAAGGGCGTGCATAATGGAGATACAGCTTGCTTCCGCGGCTCTCCGACTTAAGTATGGGATCGGACATTACGAGAGAGACCATATTGTACGATTTTTCGTTCAACAGTCCCTTTACCGTTCTGTCGGCCAAGTTTTTCCAGTCAAGCGAATAGTTTTTGCTGCTGAGGTCAGACCTGATCGAAGGCCACTGTACCTTGGCAGGGTGCGCATAAGCGACCGCAAGAGCCTTTTCAGCTATGCAGTCAAGGCCGGTCCTCTTCGCAGAAAAACCGGAGTAAAGGCAGAAATCGATCTTTAGCTCGGTCGACGCTCTAACCTTAACCCTGCTGGAGCCAAGACGGTTCAGCCCGAGGAACATGCCGTCCGCGTCCTGACGTCCCATGACCTTGTACTGAGTGGGCATGGCGTTTGAAATCTCGCCCATCCATTCCATGTCAGTATAATCAAAGAGTATTACCGCTTCCCTTCCGCTGTCCCACAGATATGCCGCAGGCATACCGAGACCGTAGTAGTCCCCGTATATGCTCGGAGGCATCTGAGAATAGGTGACTTCCGCTCCGTCGTTCATAAACAGGCCGAAGGAGGAATCGGCAAGGTCGACTTCATTTCCTGCAATTATTGCGATATTAAACTCAATCAGCGACTGCTCGTCATACGCCTTGCATGTAATTGTGAACTGACTGCCGGTCTGCGCGTCGCGGCCGCTTAACTTGCAGGCGCGTATGCCGTCCTGCTTCCCGGTCTTGTATTCCGTCGGATACAGTTCGAGCGACGACCCGTCGATCAGCGAATGGCCTCCGTCGAACATTTTCACGTAGTCGGTTCCGTCAAAAATGTATGTAAGAATCGAATAGCTTCCGTCGCCGCGGTCTTCAAGCGCAAGAACCTGATTCCCGCTCGTAAGAACTATGTTTTCGGGCTTGCCGGTAATTTTGCCGCCGTAAAGCTTTTTAACCTCGGTCATGTCCACGGTTCTGTCCACCTCCGCCGGAGAATGAACCTTCTGTTCGTAAAGCCAGAAAGAATCGTCGTTTATGTTGTCCGGCACCGCGTTTGTATCCGTCGAATCGTCCGGTCCGCCTTTGTCGCATGAAGTCGCAAGAATGACGGCAACCACGGCAAAAACAAAAATCAGACTGATTAATTTAAAAAGATTTCTCATAATCTACCCAAAAAGGCCCGCGAAACACGGGCCTTTGCTTTTAAGAAATTTCAGTGTTTCTTTCTGATAACGAGCACTGCGCCGCAAATTGCAGCAGCAAGAACAGCGATTGCCGTATAGTCGGCCGTATTTGCAGCACCGATTTCTGCAAGTGTCGCCACCTCGTCGGCAGTTACCGCACGGTTGTAAATGCGGAGCTCGTCAATAAGGCCGTTAAACGGACTGTCAGCGCTTCTTCCGCCTACATAGAAATAGTTATCGAAAGGATCAACTTCCATCTCTTTCACCGGATTTTCGTGATAAAGCTTTCCATCGATATAAACGAAAGCGGTCTGCTGTGCACTGTCATAGACAAAGACTACGTTGTGCCACTGGTTGTCGTCAACTCTTGTCGCGTCTTCTCCGTACAGATTTGTGTCAGAGTTCCATGCATAGCCGTAATTGGTAAAAGACCCGTCAACGTTTGCAAGACAGACGTTAGAAGAGTTTGCCTGAACAAAAGCCCATGTGCCGGTTGCTCCGGCAAAGGAACCCCAGCAGAATACCGCTCCGTCTGCTTTGAACTCGCTCTTGATCCATGCGGAAACAGAAAATGATTTGTTCGGGTTCGGACATGTTATTTCAGAGGCAAGCGTCCAGCCCTGGTTCCAATCATAGCGTTCACCCACCATAAGGTGAAGAATCTGATCGTTTGTCCCGTTGAACGAAAGCGCTTTTCCCTTGTAACCGTCAACAAACCTTGAAGCGTCAACGTCCTCAAAGTTGTTTTTACCAACAGTGTCTTTGACAACTGTTCCAGCCTCTTCGAAATCATAATAAATGACAAGGCCGTCGGTGGGGGCTTTGGAGGCCGCGAAGGAAGGAGCGACCAGTACTGCCGCGAGGATCGCGCAGATAAGGATTTTTGTGAAGAGTTTCATGATTTTTTCTCCTGTTTAAAATTTTTTTTATTTTTTCTTTTTTGAAAGAACTATGCCGAGAACAACAGCTACTACAACGACCGCGGCTGCGGCTATGCCGATTATAAGTCCGGTGTTTGATTTTTTGCCATCGTTATCATTTGCCTTCGAATCGGCGGGTTTCTTCGAATCTTCGGGCTTGTTTGTGGCGGGTTTGGCCTGGGTTTCCTCGGTTTCGTCTTCCCACCAGGGATCGGTATCGTCCCAGCCGGAATCCTCCGGGAACGTATCGATCGTGGGCTCGGGCTTTTCGGGCGTCGTGCCCTTCATGGCGATGAGCTCTGCGATCTCGTCCTCGTCGAGGGCTCTGCCGTATATGCGGAGGTCATCTATGCCGCCGATGTAGTTATCCTCGCCGCCGTTCATGCCTCCGATTACAAAGTAACCCGTCGAGTCGCCGATAAACTTTTGAATGTAATTGCTGTCATCAAGCGCGTACGCCTCGCCGTCTATGTAGAAAACGGGCGATTCGCCGATTTTGGCGGTCATGGCGATGTGATGCCAGTTGCCGTCGCGAAGAATGTTGGTGTCGTTGTTTTTATATTCAAAATGCTTGTCTTCACTTTGAAAATAGAAGAACAACTTGTCATTTTCACCGATTGCAAAACGGAAATAATCGTAGTTTGCGCCCGAACCAAAGCCGAGGATAGTCAGATTCCTCTGCTCCTCGGGAGACGGCTTGACCCAGAGGGCGATCGTCATCTCGTCGTCGTCGAAATACGGTCCGAGAGCGTCGGCGCCCGTCAGCATAAGGATGTCTTTTCTCTTTTCGAGAACAACGTATCCGTCGCCGCACGGGGCGTTTCCGTCTTTGACGATCTGCTCTTCCCTCGGAAGAGGAATGGAGTTCTGATCCATCACGTCGTCGGCATTTTCATCGAACGGATAGTAGCTTATGATGCCGTCGTTGATATGCGCGCTGGCAATCACGGCGCCCGCAATCATGAAGACAACGATAAGCAACGGGATTAAAAACTTTTTCATATGCTTTAAAAACCTTTCGTTTTATTTGTTTTGTTTTCGTTTACTATATTATAGCATGTGCTTTTATTATTGTCAATACCTTTTTCGAAAAAATTTCAAAAAATCAAAATTAAACGTTAACAATGGACATCGCGTTTTCGGTCAGCCGCGTTATTTCTTCGAAATTGCCTTCATCGATTAGAGAATCCTTTACCATGAACGAGCCTCCGCATGCAAGCACGGACGGACAGGCAAGATAGGTTTTTATATTTTCCGCGTTCACTCCCCCGGTCGGCATAAATTTAATCATACCGTACGGAGCCGAAAGCGCCTTGATGGTTTTTACGCCACCGTAGGCCTCCGCAGGAAAGAACTTCACAACCTCAAGACCGAAGCTCAGCGCCGTTTCAATTTCTCCGGGAGTAACTATTCCGGGAACGACGGGAACATTGTTTTCGACACAGTAGCCAACGATTTTGGGATTCAGCCCTGGACTAACGATAAATTTCGCCCCGGCATCCACTGCCGCGTCGACCTGTTCGACTGTCAGAACAGTTCCGGCGCCGACAAGCATGTTTGGGAAAACCGCTGTTATTCTTTTGATAGCCTCTGCAGCGCAGGAAGTTCTGAATGTGACCTCCGCCGCCGGGAGCCCGCCTTTTATAAGCGCATCCGCAAGCGGCACCGCCTTTTCCGCGTCTCTAATCTTAATTACGGGAAGAAGTTTTAATCTCCCTATTTCTTCAAGAACCGTATTCATTTTACCTCACCTATTTACTATATATCTGTCTGCTCTGCCGTCGTCTTCAAGCAGAGAAAACAGATTTGAAATCGACATCTCGGTCATACCCATGACCGCCTCGGCGGTATGCGCACCGGCGTGAGGAGTCATTATCACATTCGTAAAATCATAGATTCTGTGCTTTTCCGGCGGCTCTTTTTCAAAAGCGTCGAAGCCCATTCCGTATATTTTCCCGCTTTCTATAAAATCGGCCGCCGCGTCAAGATCGATAAGGCCTCCCCTTGACGTGTTGACAATGATAACCCCGTCGCGCATCCGCTCTATTCTCTCGCGGTTTATCATGTTTCTTGTGGCGTCGTTCAAGGGAACGTGAAGAGAAATTACGTCGCTTTCCGAAGTCAGTTCGTCAAGAGCGCAGATTCTTACGCCGTTTTCGCCGGCCCATTTTTCATCCATATATGGATCATAGGAGAGAACATTCATCGAAAAGCCCTGAGCGCGCTTTGCGAGCGATTTACCTATGGCTCCAAGTCCGATTATCCCGATCGATTTGCCGTATATTTCCCTGCCGTTCGCCCTGTCCCAGTTTCCGTCCTTCAGCCTTCCGTTCAGGTACGGTATCTGTCTGGCTGCCGACAGAATAAGACCCATTGCAAGGTCTGCGACCGACTGCGTGTTCGCCCCCGGCGTGTTGGTCACCTTTATTCCGAGCTCTTTCGCGGTTCTGATATCAACTCGTTCATAGCCCACGCCGTATCTTGATATGGCTTTTAGCTTCGGGGCGGCACGCAGAACCGCACCTGTTATCTCATCAAGACCTGCCAGATACCCATCTATATCAGAGACAAGCGGCATAAGCTGTTCCTCCGTCAGAGGCTTGCCGGTTGTATTGATCACAAGATCCGCTTTTTCAGACAGACCGTCGAGTATATTTTTGTTTTTGCACAGGGAGGTCGGAGTTACGAGTATTTTCATCAATTCTCGGCCTTCCATTTCGGATTGTCGATAACGGCCGGCGCACCGTCTTCTTCAACAATCAGTTTACGGTATCCTTTGGTTTCAATTGTTCCGTAATTATGGCCGGCGTCACCGCGGAACACGAAGAACGTTACAAGCGGAGTGTCTCCGGTGTTGATGCTGCGGTGCGCATATCTTTCCGGAACGTACAGGGCCTCTCCCGGCGTCAGCTTTGCGACCCTAACGTCACCTTCCGGATTTTCCATCATCATATAACCTTCCCCGGACAGACAGTAGTATACCTCGGCCGTTTCAAGTATGGTATGAAAATGCCCCTTTGTCATATGATACTCGTTTCCGACCTTCCCGGGATAGGTTATGCTTGTTCCGAACGCGAGATTTCCCGCCTCTTCGGGACATCCGAGTTCGTAAAACTCGTATACCATCCTGTCACCTTCAGAAAGTTCCTTTTCATAGGCTTCGTCATCGGCGAACATGCCTTTCATCTGAGAGAGCATCCTTTTTGTTGACTCCGCTTTTTCCGAAAGGCCGCTCACAAAATCGAAATCTACGGAAAACGGAAGGTAGAAATTAAAATTATTTGCCATTTTTTTGCCTCATCTGCCGCAGACTTCCGCGGACTTTCTTTCAATTGCGTCAAACTGATCTTTTGTAAAATTCAGATGGAAAACCTCTGCTATCACCTGCGTCCAGCCGTGAAGGAAATAAATCCATCCGTCTTCGACATGCAGATTTTTCTCGTTTTTCTGCTCCAGCGCCTGATACATAAACCTAAGATCACCGCGGTAATTGAATTCCCATACATAGGCATTAAAAGGAAAAACACAGTTGTCGGTGAGAGGTGAGCCCGGGCGATCCTTGCCTAGCCCGGTTGCGTTGATCACAAGAGAGTTAGGATGCAGTGTTGAAAGAACACGATCGTTATCCACAGCTTCGGGAGCGAGATAAAACTCCATATTTGCTTCCGGGCGTATATCGCGGAACATTTTTTCAATGTTGGTCAGCCTGCCTTGAGAACGGTTAGAAACAACAAGCCTGCGCGGAAGTTTCGCCTGCTTAAGTATATACGAACCGACTGAAATAGCGCTTCCGCCTGCTCCTAGTATAAAGGCGTCTCCGCCGTTGTCCCACCAGCCCGCGGGCAGGAACGAATCGAGTGCCAGACCGCTTGTTATTGGATCCTTTGCGAATCCTTCAAGGCGGCCGTCCTTCTTGGAAATGGATGACATCTCTCCGAACATTTCTGCATAAGGATCAAGATACTCAAACAGGTCGCTTGCCGCGTTGAATATGTCGATTTTGTGCGTCGTGACCAGTGCGCCCATTGAAAGCGGATCGTTTTTTATAAAACTGACAACCGCTCTGTAATCCTCGGGATCCGCGTGTATCGGGAGATCGATTCCTTTAATAACCGCGTCAACGCCGAGTATTTCCATCCAGTACGGAAACAGCTTCATGATTGATGACTTTGTTGTCGTTACACCGATAAAATACATTGTCGGTTTTGTTGCTTTTTCTGGTAATACAATCATTATTATTTCTCCTTTGGAATGAATGATAAGGCCGTGCGCGGATTCTCGCGTACAAACAAAGCTATCGTACCGTCGCTGAACCCGTGTGCCTTTAGTTTGGTGATAAATGTTTTTTCGATGTAGTCAAGGCCGACCACAGCACTTCCGCTGTAGCCTTTCAGCCTTTCCCTGGTCGTGTCCAGACCGAGAAGTATTTTATCGCTCAGCCCTGCGTCGCAGATTTTCCTGATAATTCCGATCTCTTCCTCATCGGAATGATACTTCCCTCTCGCGATAGTATCATACTCAAGATACGCTCCCCGGCGGGCCGCCTCGATATGCACCGAAATATCCGGCTCCGTTCTGTCAAGATGACAGAGGACAACGCTGGTTTCTTCAACGCCGTTTTCCCTGTAAAAGTCCAGAACGTCCACAGCGTACGATCCGGGGTCAGTGTGAACAACCACTTTAAGTCCGGTCGCACGCGACACCGACGACGCGGCGGTGTGCAATATTTCATACCTTCCGCGTATTCCGTTTTTTTCTACCGCGGTTTTTATCACACCGCATTTCCGGGACTCGTTTGAAAACTTTCTCTTCAGGTCACAGAGTTTTGCGTTCAAAATGCTGCTTTCCGCATGATAAAAACACATTTTATGGAATCCGGTCGACGAAATTATTCCGACTCCGGATTTCGCCGAAAGACTTTTCAATATAGCCGTACTCCCGCCCGCGCTGACAGGCTGGCAGTCAACTATCGCGGTTCGTTTTGAGAGCAGCGCAAGCTCTGAAAGCGATTTCTGAAAATCATCAATCGGCCTGACGGGGGAGTCAGAACCAAGTTTGTTTCCGTCTATCCAGATATGCTCGTGACAATGAAAGAAATCAATAGAGTCCGGGCTGACGTCTCCCGCAACAGTGCGGATTATTCTGTCTTTCATACAAGGCTCCCGCACTTGTTCAGAAATGTTGCGTACTCAACAGCAAACGGGATGTATGCCTTATGTCTATCTGCGTCGGGGCTGTAAACCGCGCTTATTGAGGTCAGTTTTTTCGCGGCAGAAACAAGATCATCGTATAAGCCGACTCCGTAACCCGCAAGCAGCGCTGAACCGAATGTTGCCGTGTCGCTTCTTGTCGTAACCCGGTATTCAGTTCCAAGGACGTCAGCCTTTATCCTGTTAAAACACGGACTTGCCGATCCTCCGCCGGTCCCGATAACTACGCCGATCTTCGAGGAGCCAAGAATATCGGCATACATTTTATATTCGAACGCGATTGATTCCATAATCGATTTAAACATTGCACCCTTGCCGTGAGTAAATTCAAGCCCCCAGAACATACCCTTTACCTTCGGATCGTTCGGACAAGTTCTGCCGTTGAAGTGAGGGATGAAGAACAATCCGTCGCTGCCCGGAAGTATTTTGTCGGCCTCCTCTTCAAGCTCTTTGTAGCTGTGTTTTTTCTCAAGTACAGTATCACGGAACCATTTCAGGCAAAGACCTCCGCCGGAGATATACGCCATAGGCTGGTACAGTCCCGGAAGAACGTGATGAGGAAAAAGAAGCGTCTTTCTGCTCACGTCAGGCTTGTATCCGGTCGTACATACCGAAAAAACGGAGGCCGTGCCCGCGCCGTCAAAACACTCGCCGGGGGAAATGACACCGGCTCCGAGAGAGGTGGCCGCCTGGTCGCCGCAACCGGCGACGACAGGAATTCCGGGGACAAGCATGCATTCACGCGCCGCCTGCTCCGTTACTCTTCCGATAATCCGGTAAGGCTCAACGATTTCAGGCATTTTATTTCTGTCAACACAAAAAACCGCGAGCAGTTCGTCAGACCATTTAAGTTTTTCGTTATCTGCAAACCCTGAAAAATGAAGATTCGTATAATCGATATATGCCTCGTCGGCTTTTTTTCCGCACATACGCAGAACGGCATACGTTACAGGTTCGATATATTTGTCCGTTTTGCCGTATACGCCTGGGTATTCATTCTTCCACCGGAGGATTTTCGGACCGTGTGCATATGTTACAGGGCATCCAGTAAGGGATATTACCTGGTCCTCTGCCTCTTTCTTTATACGATCTATGTACGGTTCGCATCTCCTGTCAAGCCAGGAATCAAGCGGGGTAGTCGGAACAAGCTCCCTGTCGACACCGAGCATTCCGGCCATCTGACCATCCATGCCGATCGCCTCAATGTCATACGGATCAACGCCTGTTTTTTCCATCACACATTTGATCGTGCGAAGCACCGAACCGTATATTTCATCCGGGTCCTGCTCTACGGCGCCGCTTTGCGGATAAATCAGCCGGGAAGGCTCAAACGCGGATCCAAAGCCGTTGCCAAGAGTATCGTAAAGTACTGTCTTGGTTCCCTGGGTTCCTATGTCAACTCCAAATATGT
Organism: Clostridia bacterium; assembly: GCA_017618795.1. GTDB lineage: Bacteria > Bacillota > Clostridia > Oscillospirales > CAG-272 > Colimorpha_A. The sequence goes on from JAFZTO010000242.1 coordinate 10,678, forward strand.
ATTTCTTTGTCATTTCTACATGTTGTTTTCAAGAATGCTGTCAATCATTTCCTGAATTTCGTTAATTGTCCTGGCACCCTTGCTCGCCCAGGTCCTCTGGAACTTGCTGGATTTGGCAGCCACCAGACCGCCAACCGTCCATGCGACGCCCTTTGCGGAAATGTAAGCAAGGTCATATGTCCTTGTATCGAGAATGAGATCAAGTATCTCTATCGATTCGTCGTCGCGTGTTCCCTTCTGCTTGAGGGCGTTTTCGTAGTACGCGGGTCTTGTGATCCTGTATGATGCCTCGCAGAGCGCACCGAGAATATTGCTGAGCTTATCGTCGTCATTGCAGTTCTGCATGGGTATGATCATGATAGGAGAAGCGCCGCCGACGTGCGTTATATATTTTTTCTGCGACTCGTCGAACTTGGGGTACGGGAGCACTCCATAATCGGAATCCATACCTCTGAAAGTTTCGAGATTTCTAAGAACTATCGCGCAGACAAAAGCCTTGTCGTTTCTGAAATAGTTCAGGCACGGATCAAGCTCCTCTTCCTCGCTCGCGGCGTTGGAATCAAACAGTTTTTCAAGTTTTTCGAGCATGGTCGTGATCTTGCTCGTGGGAACATACGCCTCATACACGCCGTCTGTTATCTTGCTTTTTACAAAACCGCACGCAAACGGCCAGTTCATCGCCAT
>JAFZTO010000243.1 GCA_017618795.1 Clostridia bacterium
ATATGGTGGATTTCATTCGCATCGCTTTTGATAAGGCGCAGGAGCGAGGACATCTGAAGTGTGTCAACTTTGATGACCTGTATCTTACTGGAAGCGGACTTGGATGGGAAATTTCCTCCCGTTTCAACTGCAAGGCTACTGTATATGATTTTAATATGACATATACGCTGAAGGGCGAATAATAAATCAAAAATAACTGGGGAAATGCCAAATGAAAAAAAGTTTTGGGATTCTATTTACCCTGCTCACATTGCTTATGATGTCTGTGAGTGTATTTGCCGAAGACAAAGAGTTTGACAAAAACGGAATGCGCGTTTGTTATGTCAATCAGGCAGACAATATCGTAATCGACGGCATTCGCGATGAAGCGTATCAGCATTCCTACGTTGTGGACAACAAAATCCGTTTTTCCGGCAAAGAGGGAGAGCCAATAACAGGCAATATCGCATTTGCGTGGAATGCAAACAAATTATTCATTCACTACGAGGTTTTCGACACAACTCCGGTGGAAACTGGGAATATGCCCTATGAAGTTGACAACACCGAGTTTACCATAGATTGGAACGCTGACAAAGGCGCACTGGACCGAAGGGACTACCGTTTCCGGTGCATGGTGAACGGCGTCGGATGGGATAAATGGTATTGGGAAACCAAATACACTTGGCAGGATGAAACGCTTGACCGCCCAGACATATCTATGATCGACTATGTTATCATCGCTTCGGACGGTGGTGAATGGTCTATGGATAGAGTCGGCGACGGGGTTCATTATATCATTGAGTTTTCTGTAGAGGTCCCCTATACAATAACCGAACTGTATCCAGGTAAAATCGTTTACTACGACCATCAAACCGGAGATAATCAGTTGGATCAAATGAGCATCAATTACGCTATTTCCATGGGCCCGGGATCTAATTACCTTGCCTTCAGCACAGCAGATGCCTGCCATGTCAAGTTGGTCTTAACGGACGCCGAGGGGCGAACCGACGGCAAGCCATCGGGAACCATGCCAACAACCGAGGATGAAAGCGAAACATATATAGAGCCCGAATTAGAAGCCCCTGTACCTGAAAACCCATTTATCGATTCTGTCAATGAAACAACCGGAAATGACGAAACGGATAACATTGATACTGGTGTGGCAAATCGCGCGACGGTAATCGTAATCGCTGTCGTGATAATCGTTGTTATTACCTTAGTCATTGTGATTTTGACTAAGAAAAAACAAAAAAAGTAACTGGTTTCTGTATTTTAAACCATGTTTAGGATATAGCAGCGGCGGTAATTGTCGTAATCAGAAGAAAAAGGTATAAATACAATTTTATGCTTATCTGAACCTGGACGAATGGCGGCAGTGAATTACCGATTGAAAATAAAAAAAATAAAGGAGAAAAACAATATGAAAAAAATAAGCGCATTAGTTCTAGTTTTTCTGATGCTGGCGGCGGTTATCGGATGCAAATCATCTGAGAACCCCACGGAACACGGTACAGGAATTTCAACAAATGAGGATTCGCGGTATTTGCCGGATCTTCCCGATGTGAACTACGACGGTGCCTCGTTCACGGTATACGGAAGAAGCGGCGGGTGGTCGAAAGATCTTTTCATAGAAGGCGCGCCGGGAAATACGGTAGATCAGGAGGTTTTCGAGCGCAACTGCCGGATTGAGGCCAAATACGGGATTGTATTTGTTCCTGTCCAGTCGGGGGAGATAGATCCTATAAAAACCGTTTTTACTCAGGAAGACGTTTACGATGTTATCGTCGACGCGGGACAGTCCAATTTCAGGCAGGTGTTAAACGGCGCTTTCATTGAGCTCGGCAACCTTCAGTATCTGGAACTGTCCAATCCATGGTGGAATCAGTACGCTTCAAAGGGATTTTCCATCAACGGAAAAATATACAGTTGTATGGGCGACCTTGTTTACAATAATCTTGAGCAGACGTATTGCATGTTCTTTAACAAGGATCTGTTTGACGAACTGATGATTGAATATCCTTACAGTGCGGTTTATGACGGTTCATGGACCTTTGATGCCATGAATGCCATAGCTTCAAAAGGTTCGTTTGACATAAACGGCGATACGCTGATAGATACGGAAAACGACAGATACGGCTATGCCTCGGAGCTGCTTTCGGGACCGATAAGCGAGTTTTTCTCGCAGGGAGGAACGCTTACAGGGAAAGACAGTGACGATTATCCGTATCTCCTTCTCTGGACCGCCCATAATTACGATATGGTTTCGCGTTACGTTGATATGACAAAAAAGCAGTATTCATATGTAAAAATTGACGGGTCAGGTGTGCCGCAGAGCATTTTCAGGGACGGCAGGCTGCTGATTTTCGACGCGGACCTCGGTTCGACCGCGTGGCTGCGTTCAATAGACACATTTGAATACGGGGTTCTTCCATGCCCGAAATACGACGAAGGTCAAAAGAATTATCTTACAACCGTGAATGCGGCGACAAATATGATATGCGTGCCGATTACAAATCCGCGCTTCGAAATGACCGGTGTGATACTCGAAGCCTGGGCTGCCGATTCATATTACGGAGTTACTCCCGCATTTTTCGAGAACGGTCTCC
>JAFZTO010000023.1 GCA_017618795.1 Clostridia bacterium
ATCTTGAAAAAGCCGGAAACACCGTCGACTGTATCCTTACGCACTGCGCTCCGACTTCCATTCAGGACGTGTTAAGCCGGGGCATGTACGAGCACGACGCTCTGACGGATTATCTCGAACAGGTCCGCCAGCGCTGTTCGTTCAAGACTTGGTTCTTCGGACACTACCACGAAAACGAAATGATCGGGCAGAAGTTTATCATGCTCTACGGCATGATCGCCCCGCTGTCCGATTTCCTTAAACAGGACATGAGCTATGAAAGTCAGTTATAACCGGCTGCGGCATCTGCTGATAGACCGGGATATGAAAAAAGTTGATCTGGAGAGGGCTGCGGGGATCACGCATTATCAGATGTACAAGATCAGGAACGATAAGGACGTGACCACCGCCGTGCTCCGCGCCATCTGCTCGGCGCTCCATTGCCGGCTGGACGAGATCATTGAATTTGTGCCTGATTAAGCATGTATTAATGTCGGATAATCGATAAAAAGGACGGTTATCCGACCTATTTTTGCCAAAAGGATTGACAAACGGGGTTTTTGTGATATAATATTACGATTTGAACGTATGAGTCAAATGGGCGGCTTGGGAAATACCGGAGGATACTATGTACACTTATGTAGAAGACAAAGAATTTCTCAAAGAAGCCCAATCCGTCTGCTCAGGCCTCGTTAGAGAGATTGAAGTTGAACTGAGAGAAACGAAGGAGATCAACTCTCAGATGTTTCTTGTCGGAAGCGGCGGAAGAAATATGATTACACAGAACGGTAACGAAGGTATCGACTTCGATTACAATCTAAACATTCTTTCATGCCCGGATTGGAAAGATACCCGGGGAATAAAAGAGGCTGTGCGTCAGTGTTTCAACACCGTAATGCGCAATCATCGTTTGCCGGACGTTGAAGACTCAAGATCGTCCCTGACATCCAAGCCGATCTCTTTCACAAAAGGAAACCAAACTTCATTTCATATTGATCTTGCTATTGTTACCGAGGATGAAGGCTGTTGGCATCGCCTGATTCACGAGAAGACTGGCTTATCTTATTATGACCGTTGGATTTGGAATAAAGCTCCGCATTCTGACAAGATACGCGAGAAAGCGGACAAGATAAAAAAAGCCGGCAAGTGGCTGGCAGTAAGAGAAAGATATCTGGAAAAGAAAAACTACTATCTTCGCAGAAACGATCACGACCACCCGTCCTTCGTCTGTTACATAGAAACGGTGAACGAGATTTATCAAACGCTGCGGTGATTGCGATCCCCAGTCCGATTTTGGGACGCATTTCGCAGTTTTGACAATTTCGTATCTATTTAGACCAGATAGAAAATCGGGTAAATGGTCTTAATAGATACGAAATTAGGGGAAAAATCCCAAAAAAAGGCTTAAAAACGCTGCAGAATGGCTTTTTAGTGGTTCAAATGGTCAATTTCGTATCTAAACCGACCATAAAACACATGATTTACGGTCTTAATAGATACGAAATCAAGAAAACCCGGTTTTTAACCGGGTTTTCGCCGTTTTCGGGGCAAAAACAGCTCAATTTTGCCTCTTTTGTCGCCTTTGAGCGACAGAGAAAATCTTCAAAAAATCATCGAAATAAATAGATACGAAATTGGGTTTGAGGGGTTTTGACCGGAATTGGACTGGTGAAAGCCCTTTTTCAGGCATTGTTGACGGTTGAAATCCAGCCGTTTTATTGTCTGTCATTTGTTAAATCTTTGTGTCTAAAACCACAACTGAATACTGGCTGATCAGCTGGTTCATGCCGGCATTCGGATCTGATTTAAGCAACTTCAGTAACTTCTCGTCTTTCATTGACTCACCTCTGGATTGAATCGATTCGCTATTATAGATGCAGTTTGGGAGGATTTCTTACACTTTTCCAAGTAAAAATTTTGCACCTATCTAATATTTTACCAGACAAGTATGAACTAATAAACCAACAAGAAGGTTTTTTATGACAGAAAGTGATTATTTAGCGCGATACACAAGGATAGAAAGTGAGTCCCCGTGGCACGGTGCGAAACAATTCGTGCTCGATACCAGCGTAAAAATGCGCTTTTCCAATGCCGTGCATAACATAACGAACAGCTTTTTTCAAACTCATTTCCGCTCTGAACGCCGGTACAGGAATTCGGTTTGAAAACTTATCTTTTCTGTTCCGAAAGTAAAAAAATAAAAAAAGTATTGACAGCGCTTCTGTTTTGTGGTATTATATTGCTTGCGGTTTTGAGAGGCGCTCATATTGCGGGTGTAGTTCAATGGTAGAATTCCAGCCTTCCAAGCTGGCCGCGTGGGTTCGATTCCCATCACCCGCTCCATAAAGGCGGCGGGCCCGTCAGGGCTCGCCGCGTAATAAATGAACGGTTTCTCAGACCTTCCGTGCGCATTTAGCTCAGCCGGATAGAGCAACTGCCTTCTAAGCAGTAGGCCGGGGGTTCGAGTCCCTTAATGCGCGCCATACGGTGGGTATAGCTCAGTTGGCTAGAGCGCCAGGTTGTGGCCCTGGAGGTCATGGGTTCAAGCCCCACTACTCACCCCATAAATTATGCCCGAGGGCCACAGGCCCCCGGGCATAATTTATAGTGAGAACTTCACGGCTTGAACCCCTAATTTTGGCGCAGCCAAAATTTAATGGCACGGCATGGAAAAAAGTATAGCTGCGCAGGCTGAAAGGGCCGCGTCCGGGTTCAAAGCCCCGCGCGGCCTCGCTTTTTCATTCCGCTGTATGAATATTTGTGTGAATATTCATCATCTATTCTGAAAAACAAGGTATAAAAGGCAAAATGCGCGAAAAAAATTCATTTGACTGTTGACAAAACCGGATCAAAGTGATATAATACCTTTCATATTATTTTTGAAGCGGAAATCATCCGCCCGACCGCATAACTCATGAGAGGCTGCGGAAAGAAGACAAATCATTTCAAAAGGAAGCCCTGTCTGCCATGGAAAAGAAAACGAAAGACTCAAAAAAGGGAATAAAGAAGATCGTGCTCGCCTACTCGGGCGGACTTGACACCTCGGTCATAATCCCCTGGCTCACGGAAAACTCCCACGACCCCGAGATCATCGCCGTATCCGGCAACGTCGGTCAGGCCGACGAACTCGACGGCCTCGAGGAAAAGGCGCTGAAGACCGGAGCCTCAAAGCTCATAATCGCCGATCTTGTCGACGAGATGGTCGACGACGTCATAATCCCGTCCCTGAAGATGGACGCGAAATACGAGACCTATCTTCTTGGCACCGCATTTGCGCGGCCGGTTATCGGAAAGAAGCTCGCCGAGATCGCCCTGGCCGAGGGAGCCGACGCCGTCTGCCACGGTGCGAC
>JAFZTO010000244.1 GCA_017618795.1 Clostridia bacterium
ACGTCGATTTCACCGTCGAGCATGTCCTTCCAGACAGACGAAAGTTCGTCCCTGTCCATCCTGCCGTGTCCGACGGCAACCCGTGCGTCCGGCACCATATCATGCACCCGCGCGGCACAGTCGTCTATCGTTTCCACCCTGTTGTAAAGATAGAAAACCTGACCGCCGCGGCGCAGTTCCCTTCTTATCGCTTCGGCAATGATCAGTTCGTCGTACTCCATTACGTAGGTCTGAACCGGAAGCCTGTCACCAGGAGCCTCCTCCAGCACTGACATATCCCTTATACCGCTCAATGCCATGCTAAGGGTCCTCGGTATCGGAGTAGCCGTCAGTGTCAGCGTATCGACTCCGGAGGAAATCCGGCGAAGCTTTTCCTTGGCAGCAACGCCGAAGCGCTGCTCTTCGTCGATTATAACCAGCCCGAGATCACGGAATTTCACGTCGTCCGATATTATTCTGTGAGTTCCGACGACAATATCTGTTTCGCCGCGTCTTATCCTTCTGACGGTTTCTTCCTGTTGCTGTTTTGTACGAAATCGCGACAGCATTTCAACAGAGACGGGAAAGCCGCGCAGCCTTGCGGATAGCGTCTGAAAGTGCTGCAGGGCCAGAATTGTGGTCGGCACGAGCACTGCAACCTGCTTCCCGGCATCAACCGCTTTGAAAGCGGCTCTTAAAGCAACCTCCGTCTTTCCGAAGCCTACATCGCCGCACAGCAGACGGTCCATCGGATGCGGCGACTGCATATCGCTCTTTACCTGCCTTATGGCAGCAATCTGTCCCTCCGTCTCGTCATACGGAAACGATGCTTCGAAATCGCGCTGTATTTCGTCGTCCTTCGGGAATGCAAAACCCGGAAGACGTTCCCTTTCCGCATACAGCCGTATAAGCTCCTCAGCCATATCTCTTGCCGCAGCCTTGATTCTCTGCTTCGAACGTGCCCATGCGGCACTGCCAAGCGATGACAGCCTGACCGTACCATTGTCGGCTCCCGGCCCAATATACTTTGCTATTGTGTCAAGCTGCCCGCAAGGAACGTATAGTACATCGGTACCCTCATACTGTAGCTTGATATAGTCAGAAACGACACCGTCGGAGGCAATATTTTCTATCCCCATATATCTGCCGATGCCCTGTGTCTCGTGAACGACGTAGTCGCCAACATTAAGATCGGCATAAGAGAGAATTTTTTCCCTTGCACTCTCCTTTTTGCCCCGTCTCTTTTTTCTTGACCGGACCGCGCCGCCCGAATAGTTACCGGCTGAAAGGCATGTAGAAAGCACTATAAATCCAAGGTCGGGCAGTTCGAAACCCTGAATGCCGGCTCCGGTGGCAATCGATACACGATTCTTAACTATGCCGTCGCTCAGCAGGTCAATTTTGTGCGCTGTGATTCCTCTGTCGTTCAGAATTCCGGATATGTTTTTCACAAGTATCGGGTTCTCACAGAGTATCACAACGGAGTTTTCTCCTCTCCCGAATGAAACGAGATCGTCGCACAGAAGCCCGAAGTTTTCCGCATACGAAACCGTTTGTCTCGAAGAAATCGAAAACATGCCGGAAAAACGGATATCCCCGGCAGAAGTGACGAAAGAATCGACTATCACTCCTGCGTGACCGCCGACAAAGGTAGCGAACTCAGACGAATTCCTCCCGTATTCGGCATATTTTGACGCTATCGCTCCATCCTTGAGCAGAGAGACAATAGTCTCCCGTGCATGCCATTCGTAAGCTTTTATGCGATCCGAGCAAGCATTGAAATCGAGCAAAATCACCTGCGACCGCGCGTCAAAATAGTCTAGAAGGCATTCCTTTTCCGGATAAATGCAGCTTATATACCTGTCGATGAACAGCATTTCCCTGTCTGTCAGCGCTATCTCCAGCTCCTCGGCAAGACGCTCCTTCGTTTTCCCGTCCTTTGCTCTCGAAATGCTTTTTCTGATTTCGTCCGCAATTATAATCCGGGAACTTTCTTCGGCAACGACCTCCCTTGCCGGCGTTATGCAAACCTGTTCGGTTTCTTCAGTGCGGCGCTGTGTCATGACGTCGAAAAAACTCATGCTGTCAATTTCATCGCCGAAAAACTCGATGCGGACCGGATTGTCGGACCCCGGGGGGAACACGTCTATTATGCCGCCCCTCACGGAATACTGTCCCTGTCCTTCAGTAAGCTCTGTTTTCGAATAGCCGCCTCTTTGCAATATCTCGACAAGACCATCCATACTGCAAAAGTTGTCCGTATCCACCGTAACAGACGCACGCTTCAGTCTGTCTGCTGGAATTGTGTATTGAAGGGCGGCATCCGGTGTGGTTATAAGAACATCACATGATTTTGAAACGGCGGCGGACAGCGCGCCTATTCTTTCGTGCTCGCCGTCACGCGAGGAGGATATCGAGTAAAATACAAAATCCCGCGCCGGGAAAACCGCCGGGCGCAGACCCATGTCTTCAATAAGCTCTCTTGCCCTTCTTGCGTCCTTTTCATCGGGAACGACAAAAAGCAGCGGGCCTTCAAGATCCTCGATAAGCGAGGCGATAAAAATGCTTCTGGCTCCTTCGCACAGACCCGTCATTCTGGCGGGACGCGGACTCCTGCTTTCACGTTCGGATTTAATCAGCGAAAGCAAAGCCTGATATTCCTTCTCGCGGCGGAATTCATCCAGAATAGCTTTCATCAGTTGAACCTGCTCATTGCTTCTTCGATACGTCCGTCGGCGATCATAAGAGCCGCCTCCGCGGCATCTGCGGCGGCTTTCGCGAAGTTATCCGTCTGCTCTGCTGATATCTTGCCGAGCACCCAGGAAACCAGTTCTCCGCCTCCGGGCTTTTTGCCGACACCGACGCGAACACGCGGAAATCCGTCGCTTCCGAGACTGTCAATTATACTTCTCAGACCCTTCTGCCCCCCGTCGCTGCCCTTTCGTCTTACGCGTATGCTTCCCACGTCGAGATTGACGTCGTCGCACACCGCAATTATGTTTTCAGCGGGGATTTTATAAAAAGACGAAGCCTTCAAAACCGCTCTGCCGGAAAGATTCATATACGTCTGCGGCTTCAGCAGCAGTATTTTTCTGCCGCTCTCGGAAATTTCGGCAGTGAGAGAATCAAATTTTGCCCTGTTTATCTTCACGCCGTATTTTTGCTCTACTATTCCGGACACGAAAAACCCGGCGTTGTGCCTCGTCCCTTCATATTCCTTTCCCGGATTTCCGAGAAAGGCGATTATGAATTCGGGTTTCGAGCACAATCCGCCCCTCTTCGAATCTATTTGTCTGAACAGATCAAAAATTGACATCAGTCCGCATCCTTCTTGCTTTTCCATCCTTCTTTGTTTACCTGCCTTGCCCTGGCAATACCGAGAGCCTCCGGAGGTACGTTCTCCGTGATTGTCGAGCCTGCCGCCGTATAGGAATTATCTGCGAGCGTAACAGGAGCGACAAGATTGGTGTTGCATCCGACAAAAACGTCGTTTCCGATGGTCGTGCGGAATTTTCTTTTTCCGTCGTAGTTGCATGTGACTACGCCGCAGCCTATGTTGACGCGCTCTCCAACGTCGGAATCGCCTATGTACGTAAGATGGGAGGCGTGGGTATCCCTTCCGATGTCGGAATTTTTGACTTCGACAAAATCGCCTATCTTTACTCCGGAGCGTATAAGCGAGCCCGGCCTTATATGGCAGAACGGACCGATCTTCACGTCGTTTTCCAGCCGCGAACCGTATACCTGCGTCGCGTTCACGACGCATCTGTCTCCGACTGCGGAGTTTTCTAACACCGAGCACGGGCCGATCACGCAGTCCGTGCCGATCTTCACACCGTGCCTGATCTCGGTGTTCGGATGGATCACGGTTCCGGGCCCTATTTCGGCAAGGGGAGAAATGACAACGCCGTCGAAGGAAATGAATCTGACCCCCTTTTCTATGAAGGAGCGGATGACCTCCACGCGGTATTTGTCGACAGAACAGTAAAAATCAGCGGGACTTCCGGATGCAGGGATCTCAATCCCGAGATCACTTATTTTCTCGAACAGCACTTCGCTGTCAGGCGTAATAGCAATTTTCATTTAAACGAACTCCCAAACGCAGGAAAAGGCGGGCACCGCCCGCTTACACCTCTTATTCGCATATTATTATATCACTTTTCCGCCCGCTTGTCAACAATATGACCGCCTGTTGTTGACTTTGACGTCAAAAAGTGATATAATATTTGGTATGAAGACCTATGATATAAAAGGAATGTCGTGCGCCGCCTGCGTCTCAAGGGTGGAGAAAGCGGCGCTCAGCGTGGAAGGAGTGGTTTCCGCTTCCGCCAGTCTGGTTACAAACTCCCTTTCCGTCGAGGGCGGAAACGATAATCAGATAATAAGGGCCGTTCAAAAGGCCGGATACGGCGCGTCCCTTTCGGACGGCAAGATAAATCTAGGTAAGGACAACATAAAGAAAACCGCGGTGCGGCTTGCGGTGTCCACAGTCATCCTTCTGCCCATAATGTATCTGTCGATGGGCGGGATGCTCGGTCTTCCGGTGCCGGTAAAGGGCGCGCCGAACGGGGCGATACAGGCAGCGCTGTGTCTGATATGCCTTGCGGTCAACGGCATATTCTTTGTTTCGGGAACAAAAGGACTGCTTCACGGCAGTCCGAACATGGACACCCTCATCACGGTGGGCTCCGGAGCGTCTTTTATCTACAGCGTTGCGGCTCTGATCTCCGAATTTTCCGGCTCGGGCGAAAAAATGCTTTATTTCGAATCAGCTGCCATGATCCCGGTTTTCGTAACGATAGGAAAACTGCTTGAGGCGGTATCACGCCTTAAAACATCCGACGCGCTTTCGGGACTCATGTCCATGATGCCCGAAACGGCTTCGCTCAAAACCGGAGAAGGCATAAAAACAATTCCGGTTTCCGAAATAAAACCCGGAATGTCGCTTGTCGTCGCCCCGGGAGAGACGATCCCCGCCGACGGCACCGTAACGGAAGGATTCACCTCGGTCGACGAGTCGATGCTGACGGGCGAATCGGTGCCGGTTGAAAAGACAGCCGGAGACAGGGTATCCGCCGCGACTGTCAACGGCGCGGGAAGAGTAATCTTTACCGCGGAAAAAACCGGCTCCGACACCACGCACGCAAAAATAATCAAACTTGTGGCCGACGCCTCCTCGTCAAAAGCTCCCGTCGGAAGACTCGCGGACAGAATAGCGGCTGTTTTCGTGCCGTCAGTGCTTGCCGTTGGACTCGTCACGGCGATCGTCTGGTTTTTAGTTTCGAAGGAAATCGCCACCTCACTGTCGTACGGAATATCCGTTCTGGTGGTTTCGTGCCCGTGCGCCCTCGGGCTTGCCACTCCCGTGGCGATCACCGTCGGATGCGGTCTTGGCGCAAAACACGGCATTCTTTTCCGCAGCGCCGAGGCTCTCGAACAGGCTGGAAAGATTGAAAGAGCCGTGCTTGACAAAACGGGCACGGTTACCGAGGGCAGACCGTCGGTTGTATGCTCAGAGGGCGACGAACGGCTGTACACGGTTGCCCTTGCTCTTGAAGCACCATCCGAGCACCCGCTCGGCCGCGCTGTGGCGGATTTCTGCTCGGACAAAGCGGAACTTTTACAAATCACGGATTTCACCTCCCTGCCGGGCAGCGGGGTAAGCGGAAGCCTTGACGGGAAAAAACTTACAGGCGGCAGCATTAAATACATGCTCGGCGCGGGATTCGACATAAAGAATTACGCAGACAAGGCGAAAGAACTTGAAAAAAGCGGAAGCACCGTGCTGGCCTTTGCCGAGAACGAAACAGTGTGCGGAATAGTCGCGCTCGCCGACAGCATAAAGCCGGACAGCGCGGCGTCCGTCGGAGAACTGAAATCGGAAGGAATCGAAGTATTTATGCTGACCGGAGACAGCGACGGCCCCGCGCGCCTCATAGCCGGAAAAGCCGGAATAGACAGCGTAGCGTCCGGAATACTCCCGGACGGGAAAGCAAAATTCGTCTCCTCCCTGCGCGCCGGCGGTTTCACGGCAATGGTAGGTGACGGAATAAACGATGCCCCCGCGCTTGCCTCCGCCGACATCGGATTCGCTATGGCGGGTGGCACGGACATTGCCGCCGGAGCGGCGGACGTTCTGCTCATGAACGACAGCCTTCGGGATTTTGTCGCGTCAATACGTATCTCAAAAAAAACTCTCGGAATAATCAGGCAGAATCTCTTCTGGGCGTTTGCATACAACCTGATCGGGATACCGCTCGCCGCCGGATGCTTTGCCACTCTCGGAATGCATTTGAGTCCCGTGTTCTGCGCGGCGGTCATGAGCGTCTCGAGCATTATCGTCGTGACAAACTCGCTCCGCATCAATATGCTTGACATTTACAAACCAATGCCGAAAAAGGCGAGAAACAGAAAAGAGGCTGAAAGAATGGAAGTAACACTTAAGGTTGACGGAATGATGTGCTCCCGCTGCGAAGCGCACGTCAAAAACGCGCTGGAGAAGTGCCCTCAGGTAAAGAGCGCACAGGCGGATCACAATACGGGTATGGTACGCGTTGAACTGAAGAAGAACGTTCCCACTGAAAAACTGCGCAAAATCATTTCGGAAGCAGGCTACACTCCGGTTGAATGACATGGTGCTGTCAGATCTGAAGCCCCGGAAAGTCTTTGAGTTTTTCGAGCAGCTGTGCAGCGTGCCTCACGGCTCGGGAAACACCGGAAAAATTGCGGACTTAATCGAGAAATTCGCCGCCGAACGCGGGCTGAAATATGTCCGCGACGAACTTAACAACATAGTTATCTACAAAAAAGCCGCGCAGGGCATGGAGGACCGCCCTCCCGTCATCATCCAGGGTCACATGGACATGGTATGCGCGGCCGACGCCGATGCTCCGATCGACATGCGGACGGACGGGCTCGTACTAAGAACGGACGGAAAATACGTCTGGGCGGACAGAACGTCGCTCGGAGGCGACGACTGCATAGCCGTGGCGGCCGCAATGGCAATTCTTGATTCGGATTCGATACCCCATCCGCCGCTTGAATGCGTTTTCACGGTCGACGAGGAAACCGGCATGTACGGCGCGGCCGGGCTTGACAGCTCGCTACTTGACGGCAGGACCATGATCAACCTGGATTCGGAAGACGAGGGCGTTTTTACGGTCGGCTGCGCCGGAGGACTGAGAATCAGTTTCGACTGCAGACCTGACCTCGGTCCCGGGTTCGGCGGCGTGCGCAGACGCGTTTGCGTCAGCGGTCTTAAGGGCGGACACTCCGGAGCGGAGATAAACCGCGGACGCGCCAATGCAAACAAACTCCTCGCCCGCGCGCTTTACAGCGTCCTTTACGGCAAAAACGGGGTGGAACAATGTTTTTTCGGTTTGTGCGGAATACACGGGGGACAG
>JAFZTO010000245.1 GCA_017618795.1 Clostridia bacterium
AAGCCGTCGCTGTCAATTATATTCTCTCTTGTCGCGTAATAAAAATACGTCTCCTTTTCAAAGCCATTCCAAAACTTGATGTCTCTGTACTCGTCCCAGCAGGGGGAATCCACCCTTTCGTCTTCGTAAGCGGGCGTTTCGGGAACTTCCTGCAGCGTTCTGGAGTAGTAGATCGTCACGTCCTCCGGGTTGTCGCCGACAGCCAGCGAGTAATCGGCGAATACCGCGTATACACGTCCGTTGATCCGTTCGGGATCTTTTGAAATACCTTTCAGGCTGATCGTTGCCCACGTTTGGGATTCGGTAAAGAAGCAATAAAGCTCGCTGTTTTCCGCCGAGTAGGCGTAGAAGCGGCTGTTGTCGTCGCTCCATGCCATGCAGCTTGCAAGTGCATTTTCGGTAATAACGGTTTCCTCGCCGGTGGTTGTGTCCTTGATTGATATCTGTCTTATTGAACCGTGTTTGTTTTCGCGAATGACAAGCACCTTCTCGTTGGCGAGAACTTCACCGGTAGCGGCGTCGTAGGCCGCGACCCCGGAAGACGGGAACTGATAATCGTCAACGGAAAAGACCTTCCCGCCGAAATAATAATTGGAGTCACCCGGAAGCCCGACAAGAATTTTCGTGTCAAGGTTATAGAACAGTGTCTCGTGATGATTGACCACCTCGGTCTCACCGTCGTAGCTTGGCGTGTTCCAGAAGTTTTGTATTTCCAATATGTTTCCGGTCAGGAAAACACCCGTTGTCCACTTTCCTTCCACGTAATGCGCCGTCTCCGTCTTCCCGGCTTTATAATCGTAAAGGCTGATATAGTGCCCGGCTTGAGAAGAATTTACACATACGCAAACAACGCCGTCGTAAATGTCGCTGACGTAAAGGTCAAGCACATCGGTCTGAAACCCCCGGTACCCGTCAGGAAGCGGAAGAGCAGTCGCCGTTCCTTCCGATCTGTTCATCACCCAAATGCCGGAAGGCGTGTAGCGATTCTCATACAGAACAGTCACCACCACGTTGTTTCTGTCCGCCCTGTCAACTATGAACTGCAGGCGGTTCTTGCCAACGTCGATTCCCGACGCTTTTATGAACTCATGTTCGAGGCATATTATCTCCCCGGTATACCGGTTGTAGTACACGCCGCAGCAGCCGCTGTGCTCGCCCATCACGTCTGTCGAAATCATCTCCGCGCCTACGCTCCCGCCGTTGAAAGAGATCAGTTCGCGATTGGCGTTCTTGTAGGAAAGGTAGGTGACCGTCACGCCGTCTTGCGTGAAAGTCGTCGGTCCGCTTGGATTTTCAGGCGTTTGGGTAGGCTCGGCGGTTGCGATTTCGGTCGGTGTCGGTGACTGGGAAGGCGTTGCGGTTTCGGCAGGAATTTGCGTCTCGCCTGCAGGGGTTTCTGTCGGGAATGCCAGTGCGGGGTTCTCCGTGACCTGCGTTTTGCCGTCCGGGTCGTCGTTCCCGCCGTGGGGACCTTTATTCATTTTCGAGGCGAACACCGCGAGCAAAACCGCCGCGACCAGCAGTATCGCCGCCAGCGAAGCCGCGACAGGAACAAAGACCTTCATGAACGGAACCGTCTTCCTTTCGGTGTGCTCCAGTTCATAAGCCCTCTCCTGAATGTCTTCGTCAAGCCCGGCTATAACGTCATACAGTTCTTCTCTTTTCATTTCTGACACCTCTCCAAAAAAGTCCTGAGCGCCCTCCTCAAAACAACCAGCCTGTTGCGGATCGTGCCGTCGCTCTTCCCGAGCCTGCCGGCAATCGTCTTCGTGTCCATAAATCTCACGTATCTCATCAGAAATACCGCGGAATCCGCTTCGGTCAGCGTGCCTATATACTTCTCGACCAGTTTTGAGGCGTCCTTGGGGTCCATGCCGGCGGGAATGCACGTGTCGAGTTCGTCGTAAACCATTCTGTCCGCGTGAATCAGCCTGCCGGGTTCAACGTCAAACACCTCCGCAATCGCCTGCAGCGTTTTGAAGTCGGGGTAACGCTTTCCGATCTCCCACTTGCTGACAAGGTGGCGCGAAACACAAAGCCTGTCCGCAAGTTCATCCTGCGTCAAGCCCTTTTCGATTCTCAGATCTTTGATTTTCTCGCCAACCAAAGCAGCCAATCCCGACCCCTCCGCCTCTATTCTACCATGACTTTGCTATTTAAAAAAGAGACAAAATGTCATTCCCGGAAAATTCCCGGGTTTGTCGGGAATGAAACAGTTTAACCATCGGAGAATAAAAGAAAAACTGCCATAAACAGTGAATCGAGAATGTTATTGATTAAAAATGGCCCGAAAGCCGGTGTCTCCAACGGTTTTCGGGCATATCGAAAATTGTTACATATATCCGGCACGTCGTGCGTCGTTTTCTCAAGCTATGAGTGCCTTTATCGCGTCATAATGCGATATGTCAAAAACGCTGAGTTTGGGCGCGGCCAGCGCATAAATTGCTGAAGTCTCACCTCCATCACGAAGGAGAACAACATACTCCCTCTTTATCTGCGCGATATCCCCATCGGAAAGCACGATGGAATGATCTGACCCGTCTCCCGAAAACATAACCCAGTCCGGATGATCACCGTATCTCCCGGATAACGGTTCATTCGACGGGTGCCAGCAGTTCAAGAATGCTTCCTCCGGAAATGTACCACCTTCCTCCGTACTTGGAGAATGTCGCGTTGAAAGTCTGTTCTCCGTCTCCGCTCCTGTTTTTCGCAGTCAACGTCACTTCAGCGCGGTCGTTGCCGTTTTCAACAATTCTGATATGGTCGGCAAGCGCGTAGACGTCGCTGAACAGTTCGACAGTCCCGTTGTAAAACTTGGGGTTCGCCGAGATGTGGTAATTCAAGTCATGCCCGTCCGCATCAAACCAGCCGTCCCATATAAAGTAAGTAAACTGGCACCTGGTGTCTGATGTTTTTAAACGGTAGTTTTCGCGGATTTCCGGAGAGAGAACCGTTGCAAACTGTTCGAAAATTTCAGAAAACGGCAGTTTGCAAAACCGAAGATACTGACCTTCCTCGTAAGACATAAAGTAATCCGGATCATACGGCCAGACCGGGTCCCCTGCCAGCGCATCGGGTGAATACTTGATTTCCTCATATATCTTCATAAAATCCTCAAGAACTCTCACAGCGGAATCTATGTCAAGCTCTCCTTCGTCCGCCCTGCTGATCCTGTCGTACTCATCCCATGCGTTTTCTATCCGTTCGCGGCGGGCGGAAGAAATATCCCGCAAATACGTAATAGCCTCCTCCGGGGCATATTTTTCGAACTCTTCGCGCGTGAACATGCGGGCAATGTCATATGCCGGAACCCAGCTCAGCACATTGGCTTGGGAATACACCTTTCCCTCAAAATACACCGCGTTTTTCGCCGCAAAGCGCCGCCGGACTGCATCGTCGTCGTTTGAGTAAAGCACTTCCACGTCCTCTTCGTTAAGAATCTGCTCGTATTTGGCGCCGGACCACTTCATCCACTTGATGAATTCGAGCATTTCCTCTTTCGGAACTCCGTACT
>JAFZTO010000002.1 GCA_017618795.1 Clostridia bacterium
AAAAACCGCACGGGATATTTCACTTTCGGCACCCGCAAAAAAAGGCTCTCCTACTCCTGCAGGAATTCCTGTTATCCCTGTTTCCAAGATAGCACCGGCTGTTTCACCGTCATTCCGCAGCTCAGACAGTCTCCTTTTCATCTCCGCGCCTGCGGCATTGTCAAGAACGGGAAATTTTCTCGAAGAAAGAAACTCGGCCTCGTTGCCGGAGAAATCGGTTTCCGCGTCTGAAACGCCGCAGCATCGCAGCACACGAGTCCCCGCGAATATTCTCTTTTCAGCGAGAATTACATAAGCCAGCGCTCCGGCAACCGAAAGACCGACAGTGATTCTTCCTGACGCATGACCGCCTCCGCGTATATCCGCCGTTTTTCCGTATTTTGCGTACTGGGTATAGTCGGCGTGGCCGGGGCGGAAAAATCCGAGGCCGTCGTCACTTGCGTCATCGTTGAAAACAGCGACGCATACGGGAGTGCCGGTCGTAAATCCGCCGTACACGCCGCTCAGAATTTCAAATCTGTCGGTCTCCGCCCTTTCGGTTTCAAATACCTCCGAAGGACGTCTGAGCGAAAGATGCTTTCCTATAATCTCTTCGTCGATTTTCACGCCGGGCTTTACGCCGTCGATCATGACTGTCACGGCCCTGCCGCGGCTTTCGCCGCTTATCTCAACCCTGAAACTGTTTCCGAATGAATTCATCTCTAAGCCTCGTTCAATACACTTTTCAGCCTTTCAGACAGCTCTGCCGCTCCGTATTCGGCAAAAGCGAACGATCCGATTTCCGGACACGTGATGCAGCTGGTTTTCTCTCCGGTCCCCTTTTTGTCGTGCATGACGGCGTTCATGACCTTTTCCGTGTCGAATATCCCGGTCTCCGGAAGCCCGAACAGGCGGATTTTTTCCGAAATTCTCTCCCGCGCCGTCCCGTCGCTCATCGCGAGCATTCCGAGAGCAACGGCCTGGCCGTGACCGTATCCCGACGTTATTTCAATTCCGTGTCCGAGAGTGTGCCCGAAATTAAGGACTCTGCGGAGCGTCCGGTCCCTGAAATCACAGTTGACGACGTCAACCTTGAGCTCAACTGCGCGCCTTATCTGCCGGTCAGTCACCGTCCCGTCAAACTCTTCGAACAGTTCCGCGTCCAGCACGGCGGCAATTTTGATAAGTTCCGCCGCGCCGCATGAAATTTCGCACTGCGTGAGAGTATCAAGATATTTCCGGTCGGCAATCACCCCAAGCGGACTGCTGAAGGTTCCGATAACGTTTTTAACACCGTCCGAATTTACCCCGTTTTTACCGCCGACAGAAGCGTCGATCTGAGCAAGAAGAGTTGTCGGAATGAGATAATAATCTATCCCGCGCATATAAACCGACGAAACAAGCCCGGCAATATCGCTGACGGAGCCTCCTCCGACGGACACAAGGCAGTCGTTTCTTGAAAAGCTGTTTTCCAGCATAAAAGTAACGATGTCGGAAACCGAGCCTATATTCTTGCATATTTCACCGCCGTCAAGGCAAAATGTAAAGGGGATTCCTCCCGATTGCGTTACGTAATCCGCGATTTCCCGCGGGTACGCGCCCGGAACACCATCTTCGGTCAGGATCAGGACTCGTCGCGCCAGGTCAAATTCCGCGATGTGCCGTTCGACGGTTCCTTCCCCCGCGTATATGTTGTATCGCCCCGCCGGGCAGTAGACCGCATCGTCAGAATCCAAAGCGATCAATGACTTCTGCAAATCCTTTGACAAACCGATAACTCCGGATATAAACTCACGGTAGTACGTCTCGATTTGTTCGGGCACCCGGCGGCAACCGTTTTCTATAATCCGTTTTTCCCGTTCTTTGTCGAATACAGGGGCGCCGTTTTGCGCCTTATATTCCGCTATACGTTCTGACGCCTTCATGCGGCGGACAAACAGCTCCGCCATTTCCGCGTCAATACGGTCTATCTCTTTTCTGATGTCCTCAATACCCATATTGTCACCCATATTTTAAGAATATTGTATCACATCGGCGCGTTTTTGTCAATAGAAAAATCTCCAAATCAGCATTCTGTCTTGACAAATCGCGCTTTTTGATATATAATATTGTCATATTACAAGGAAAAGGTGTATTTCATGTCAGTTAAAGCAGTTGAAAGAATACTCGCCGAGAAGATAATAGTCGTAATGCGCGGCGTTCCGGACGAACAACTGATCCCTTGCGCCGAAGCAATGCTTGAGGGCGGTATCAGGATAATGGAGGTCGCCTTCAGCGCAAGCGGAAAAACTGAAGACGTGCAGACCGCCAGGGCAATCTTCAGTCTCCGCGAACACTTTGGAGATAAAATATGCGTGGGAGCCGGTACGGTACTGAATCCGGATCAGGTAAGGCTCACACGGGAGGCCGGCGGGCAGTTTGTAATATCTCCCGATTCAGACCCCGGGATAATTTCGCTGACAAAGCAGGCTGGACTGACGTCCGTTCCCGGCGCGCTTACGCCGACGGAAATAATGTCGGCGCACAGACACGGCGCGGATTTTGTAAAACTGTTCCCCGCCTCCGCTCTCGGAATACCTTACATCAAGGCTGTCCTGACTCCGCTCGATCATATAAGACTTCTTGCGGTTGGCGGGATTAAACCCGAAAACATTGACGACTACATTTCATGCGGCGTAAAGGGCTTCGGCATCAGTTCCGGAATACTTGACCCCGAAGACGTAAAAAGCAGAAACTACGGAAAAATAACCGAAAACGCAAGGAAGTACACGTCTGTTGCAAAAGAATATAACAACTGATCTTTTTTCAAACTGAAAAATCCCGGCTTTACTGAGCCGGGATTTCTGTTTGTCATCGGCATTCCTTACAGCACCGTCCCGCGCAGATATTCGCGAAACGTCGTGTCGCCGAGCATGGACTCGTCTCCGTGATTTAGGCAGAGATTCTGCAGAAAACCCGTTCCTTCCGGCTCTGCGGCCGTTAAGACAGCCCTGTATCCGGCGTCGCGGAATCCAACCTTTCCCATTCGTTTTCACGTCCTTTTTTTCTTCACGAATATTATATATCTATTTTCTGCAGTTGGCAATATAAGGAAAAGACACTTTCTCGGAACCATGTCCGTTTTGGAAATATGAAGCGCCGTGAGGAGGCTTTCGGGAAATAAAAAAGCCGCCGGACGCTTAATCCGGCGGACAGGATCGTTTCCCTCTGCGGGCTTTATGCGAAATACTGCGGCACCACGGTCTGATCAGTGTTTGCGGACTGAACGATGGCGAGGCAGGCGGCGATTGTGTTCGCGCCCTCCTCCACAGTGGTCCTGACGGGAGTCCCGTTCACGACGCAGTCGAAAAATTCCGCAAACTCGCCCGTCGTGTTGTGGTTGTTTATATCGAGCTCCACGGTCTCGGGAGTGCTCGACGCGCCGTCCCCGTTCAGATGGAAGACCGTCATCGTGGGGCTGGTGTTGTCGGTGATTATCGTGCCCTTCGTGCCGTAGAACACCGAGCGCATGGTGTAGTCGCGGCGGCAGCTTATCGAGGCGAAAACCTTCCCGATTATATTATTCGGGAACTTCATTATCGCCACGTGCGTGTCGTCGTACGGCGTAAGGTCGGCAAAGGTCTTGTGCGTGCTGTACGCGGTGATCTTTTCCGGGTTTTCTCCGGATATCCAGCGCAGCAGATCGACTGCGTGGCAGGCGCCTCCGACGACTCCGTTGCGAAGAGGATCGCAGCGCCATGTGTTTCCGACCAGAATATGCGTATAGTCGTGCGCATATTCGGATTCGATAAAGGTGAGCTCGCCTATCTCGCCGGCGTCGATGCGCTTTTTGGCCTCGTAGAAGCCGGGCGTGTAGCGGCATATCTGACCGACCATGAACACGCGGTCGCTGTTGTGTACCGCCTCGACGATCGCCTCGATGTCCTCTCTTGTGAGCGCGAGCGGCTTTTCGCAGAGTATGTGTTTTTTCGCCGCGAGTGCGTCGACGATCATCTGACGGTGGAGTCCGTCGGGGGATGCGATGATGACGGCGTCGAGCGTTTCGTCATTCAGCATGTCGCGGTAATCGGTGCATCTGTTCGGCACGTTAAGTTCGGCGGCCGTTTCCTCAAGTTTCTTTTCGTCGGTGTCGCAGACCCACGTAACCCGCGCGTTCGGCGTCTCCTGAACAGATTCCGCGTGACGTCTGCCCATTCCGAGGCCTATCACGCCTATGTTGAGTGTTTTATCCATATAAGTCGGCTCCTTGTCTGAAACACCGGGTCAGAACCCGAACAGGAACAGCAGATCGTCAAGATAGCCCTGGTATTTAAGCAGTCCGGCGTCGACGGAGGAAGCCCAGGTCTTGCTCTTGTTTTGAATAAGAGATCCTACCATGTCGGGCATCTGTCCGAGAGACGAGGTGTAAACGACGGCAAAGTCTGATGTGATGCCGTCCCTTACCAGATCGAGCATCTTTGAGGCGATCTCGTCGTCGACGTCATCGCTCTTGAATTTGATTTTCAGCGCGTTGTCGTACATGGCGGGAATGACCTTCTCGTTGAACATTATGCACTTTGTCTCTATCATCGCGGTAACGGCGTCGATCTTGTCAAGAGGAGTCGTGACCGGAATCGTATAGATGTAGAAGCTGTCCTGCATGGCCGAGAGATACGTTTTCTGGTTTTCGTCATACTTGGGGCGCGGAACGATAACGTATCCGTCCTCCAGGCTGCGCACCTGGTCTCTCCACGCGTACATGAGGTATTCGTTCATGAAGAGCGATCTGCCCTCGCCGAATATGTCGGCGTTGCCGTTCGGATATTTCGTATAGTCGTAAGTCCACGCGCCTCTCGTATTGTTGTAGAGATCGTAGATCTTTTCGAAAATATCGTTGTTTCTCTGCTCCGTGATGGTAAGCTCGAAGGTCCCCTCGCTGGTTCTGCGGCTGAATGTCATGCCGGCGGCGATGGCCGCGAAAACGGCGCTCTGTCCCTTGGATGTGGCAAAACCGAACTG
>JAFZTO010000024.1 GCA_017618795.1 Clostridia bacterium
CACGACTGCCGAATCGACTTCAACGAGAGCACGACTTCCCTGTTCGGAGACAAATACACCGCAGAGTTCAGACTTCGTTTCCATAAATACGAGGGATATGAGTACGGCGCCGACGACGTTCTGTTCGAGATTCAACCCAAGGGCATTCTTGCAGACGGCACGTCCGGCTGGCAGGGCAATTACAGAACCATCAGGTTCTTTGCCGGCGGCACCATGCAGTCAATGGGCTCTACTCAGGCGTACAAGTATCCATTTGAAGAATGGTTCACGATCTCTATCTCCTATAACTTCGAAGATGATGAGGTAAAGATTTATTTCAACGGAAATCTTGTTATCGAATCCACAGTCAATTGCGACTATCCAGACGGTCTTCTCGGCCACGCATATTTCCTGTTCGGTCAGCCAGATATGAAAACTTTCCCGTTCAACTTCGATGTTGACGATCTTATCGTCCATAAAGGTCTTGACATCTTAGCCGTAAAGGGAGACCTTAATCTGATAATCGGCGAATTCCAGACACACACTCCGGAATCCGAAGCTCCAGACACTGACGCTGCTTAATATAATACACACAATACAAGCGCGCACCCATTCAGGGTGCGCTTTTCTTTGAGACATAAAAAATCCGCCGGAAACGGCGGAGTGAAAAAGGTATTACGCCATCTTTTCAAGCATTTTAAGCGTGACCTCGTAACGCGTCGGCTGTCCGCTTACGTAAAGTCTGTACTCGTCGAGCATGTACTGCGCCATTCTGTGCACCTCGTTTCCAAGCGAGCCGGCAACGTGCGGCGTCATATACACGTTAGGCATGGAATAAAGCGGCGAATCCGCGGCGGGCGGCTCCGGCCAGGTCACGTCAAGAACGGCGGTCCTCTCCGGACATTCTTTCAACGCGTCGATAAGATCCTGTTCTACGACCTGCGCGCCGCGCCCCGTATTGACGAACGTAGCGTTGGGTTTCATAAGCCTGAAGACGTCTTTGTTCAGCATTCCGACAGTGTGCTCGTTATTTGCGAGATGATTTGAAATAACGTCGGCCTCGCGGAATATCGTCGGGATGTCCGCGAGTTCAAGGCCAAGCTCCTCCGCCCTTTCCTTTGTAAGCGAGGTTGACGAAACGAGAATACGTATGTTTTCCAGGTTTTTCTTAACCAGGTCGATGGCCATCCTTGAGATCATACCGAAGCTGATAAATCCGAACGTTGCGTCGTAATTGCCGGTATAGCTGCTGTGATGCCAGCCGGACGGGCCTTCCGCGAGTTGTCTGTGACCGGTAAAAAATCCTGTATTTGCAAGCGTCATTACCGAGAAGGTGTATTCGGCTACGGGGACCGCGTTCGCAACCCACGCAGAGAAGATCTTTATCCCCCGGTTGAGAAACGGACGGGCAAAATCCTGAACCGAACCGGCACCGTAAAATACCGCCTCCAGTTCAGGGAAATACCTCTCTATTTGCTCTTCCGTCAGTTCCGGCATGCCCCAGGTGGAAAAAATGAAGGAAACGTCTTTTATCGCGTCCTTGTTCTCTTCAAGGTCTTTTTCCGTAAGAACCGTTCCGCCCAGAGGAAAATCTGCCTCCGCGAGCAGTTCGTTCCTTGTTTTTTCCGAGTAGACCCAGTCAATCGTTCTCTGACCGCCTAAGAAAAGTGCTTTTTTCATACTATACTCCTTAATTGACTTCCACCACGACGCTTCCGCGTGAAGTGGGTATTTTCATTTTTATTTTTCCGGCATTCTCCGGAATATGCGGAATTCCGGTCCTGCCGTCAGGACTTACGGAAAGCAAATCCTCTATCAGGACGGTTATCGGCGCGCTTGCCCACGGGTGACAGAGGCTTGTATTCCATTTTTTGTCCTTTCCCCACGCCTCGAAGCACGTAGTGCCACCCTGACGCACCATATTATACCACGAGTTTTCACCGGTTGAGGTGATAAGCCGGTATGCGGCACCGTATCTGCCGAGTCGACATAACGCCTTAAGGAGAAAGAACGACATATAAACGCCGCAACTCATTCCTTTGCTTTCAATGTAATCTGCAACGCGATTTTCGTATTCTTCCGGAACAAGTCCGTAAAACGCGGGAAGTATATTTGAATGCAGGGCGCTGTGTCGCGACTCTTCGCTGTCCCTGTACACACCGTTTTCGTAATCGAAGAAGGCATTGTTGAAAGCATCGGAGAGCTCTCTTCCCTTTCTCCCGTGCTCTATGCCCAGCAGATCCTTTATCTCCTCGATCTTAAGCACGCATCCGACATAAAATGCGTTAAGAACGTTATGCGCTCCCGGTCCTACCGGCTTTGTCAGAGCGAAATCGTACCCGTCGCGCAGATTTTCCGGCCAGTCGACAAGATTCCATTTGTCGACGTTTTCAATAAGCCCGTCTTCGCGTGAGAATCTGGCGAAATATTCAATCATATTTTCCACTACGGGAAGCATCCCTGCGAGAAAATTTCTGTCGCCCGTAAAGGCATAATGCCTCAGAAGAAGGAGCGGGAACTGAAGCGAGTAATCGGCTATCTCCTGCATAAGCGAGCAGCAGGTAACGGCCATAAGCCCCTCGTTGATCACCGCGGATTCCGCCTGATCGCGTATGCCTTTTTCAAGCATATACGGGTCTCCCGTGAGCCACAGCTGGGACGCGGACGTCACGGTCATATCGCCGGCATACTGCCCTTTTTCGCGCGATGGGCAGTCGACGTACACTTCCTGCGTTCCGAATCTGACTCCGTTTTTACACAGTTCAAAAACGTCCTTCAGCACTCTGTCTTCACAGTCGAGAGTGCAGGCGGAAACGGGGAATCTGCCGTGGCGCACAATTGCCTCCACAGAAATCACGTCGGCACCGCCGGACGGTACCAGTGTTACGTAACGGAACGCCTTGTAATCGAACTGCTCAAGCATGTTTTCCCCGTCCTTCAGCGTCCAGATTTCGTCGTATTCGCAGCCGCAGCGCATTCTGAAGCGCGTCCTCAGCTCGCTTTTCTCGGTCTCCTCTCCGCAAAGGATGCGCACGGCGCTCCCCGCCGCGCCATCGGCGCATATCCGGAGTGAACCTGTTAGTTCGTGCCCAAAATCATAAAACAACCCCCCGTTACCGAGGTCGACGCAGTAAAGAGGTCGAACCGTATAAACCTCTGCGAGCTGTGCGGGTCTGTCGCGAAAAACAATGCCGAGGTCACCGCGTTCGACTGCCATCACCGCTTCCCCATCCGGGATGCGACTGTCAAAATCCTCCAGAAACTGCGTGTTTGCGCCTGTCACCCGCATCCCGACATAGCTGTTAATACGTGAAAATTCCCACGTCCCGTCGGAAGAAGCTATAACACGGTCATCCGCAAGAACGTCGGCAATAAGCCCCATGCGCAGGTCTCCGCTTATCCAGACGCGGTTTATAAGGCCCTGATAATAGACGTGAAAAACGATTTCGTTTTCACCCTCTTCAAGCATTGCGGTAATGTCCGCCTCGCAGAAATTATACGCGCCGATATAGCCTGCCGCAGGCCCCTGGCAGGCGAATATGCCGTTTATATATACCTTGC
>JAFZTO010000003.1 GCA_017618795.1 Clostridia bacterium
CGTCCCAGTCGATCCAACCGGTGTACGGGTTCCAGTGAAAATCGTGTTTTCCGTCGTTGTCGTGGACGTGCAGTATCTTTATGTATCCTGTTCCTATCTCCCTCATGGCGTCCGCCGGCGAAATGCCGAACACGGCCGCGTGTCCGGTGTCAAGGCACATTCTGACGTTTTCGCTGTCAAGCGCCTTTACGAGTTTCAGCGTTTCGTGCGGACGGGCGAAAATCTGACCGCCGAACGGCATGTTTTCAAGGCAAATCACGACGCCGTATTCTTTTGCGACCGCGGCGAGCCGTCCGAAAAA
Organism: Clostridia bacterium; assembly: GCA_017618795.1. Lineage (GTDB taxonomy): Bacteria > Bacillota > Clostridia > Oscillospirales > CAG-272 > Colimorpha_A. The sequence goes on from JAFZTO010000003.1 coordinate 302, forward strand.
GTCGATGTTCACGTCCCAGGTAAATTGTGGATCGGTATCGTTATCGCCGAGCGGCATTATGTTGTGGATCGCGATGTATTTAGTGCCTATGTAGGCGGCGCCTCTTACCGCCTTTTCCATGTGACCGAAGCGTTTCTCGCGCAGTTCCTTGCTTGTGTCGAAAACGGCAGGGTAGTCCCACGGCCCGTGCGCCTGCCACACCGTCAGACCTTCCGCCGCGTATTCTTCGGCGGTCTTTCTCAGAAAGCGCTCGAACTCACCCTCCGGCAGTTTCATAACGCTGCCCATGGTTCTTGAAAGCGGTTGATAATCAATGCAGTCAAAACCGTGGGAGAGCATTTTTTTCGCTCCCTCCTTCAGCCCGTATCTTGTTATATACGCGTCGTCTGAAATTCCGATTCTCATTTTCCTGTCGCTTTCTGTCAGTCGACGTCGAGATATTCAAGTTTCGATTTCTTTTTCTCCGGGCGGTTGTCGCCGTGCTTTACAAACAGCATGGTGACAAAGGCGAGGGCGACAAACAGCGTCGCGTACGGGAAAAGCGTCGTGAAGCGGATATCAAGGAATATGCCGCTCAGTACGGGGGTCACGACCTGCGCGGCCATGGATGCGGTGTAATAGTACCCGGTGTATTTGCCGACGTTTCCGCCCCTGGCAAGTTCAACTACCATGGGGTACGAATTGACGTTTATGGTAGCCCAGCCGATTCCCGCGAGGGCGAACAGGGCGTTCATCAGCATGACGGGACTTCCGGCGCGCATAAATGCGGCTGAGCCGAATGCAACCGTCAGCATAATGACCCCGGCGAGAATTGTTTTTTTTCTGCCTATCTTTGAAGAAATTATACCTATGGGAAGATAGGATATGATCGCTGCCGCCTGCGCGATGATGAGCGTCATGTTATAGTCCATATTGAGTATGGAGCCGGCGTAAACGGAATATTTTGAGGTGACGGCATTATAGCCCATGTACCACAGAGCCACCGAGAGAAGAATGAAAATCAGCGAACGGCGTTCTGCAGGTGACAGTTTTTTGTCTCCGCTTTCATCCGCTTCCTTCTCGGGCTCGAGCTTTTTGCTTTCCTCTTCCATTTCACGAGCCCATTTAGGCTCGCGCACCGTGAGCAGGAATATTACGAGAGCAAGCAGCATAATCCCCGCGCAGACGCTGAAGAAGGTCGTATAGCTCATAAGGGCGTTTTTGGCGTTGCCTGTTTTGAATATGATGCCAAGGACAAGGACCGTAATTCCGCCAAAGGAGCCCATCAGGTTGATAATCGCGTTGGCCTTGGAGCGGAGGGGCTTGACGGTCACGTCAGGCATAAGCGCCACGGCCGGCGAGCGGAACACTCCCATCGACACGAGCACTACAAGAAGAAGAGCGATGAAGAACACGAGAGTTACCGGCGATTTAGCAGTCTGCTGCCATGCGTAGGCGTTTCTTGATGGTATTACGTATTTTGTGTAATCGTCGGTTACCGTCTTGCCGTCCTCTTCGAACATTTCAATGGATGCAAACTTTTCTTTTGATATTATTTCCTGAAGCGGCTGCTTCTCCTCGATGGAGAATACGTCTTTCAGGGCGTCTGCAAAATTTTTGCCGTCCGTGGCCTCTGCTGGTACGGAAATCTGCGGGTTCGCGTCGTATATGACCGAGAGGGATTCCGCGTATTTGTCCGGCGTGACGTTTTCGAGCTTTACGAGCTGTTTAGCGTCCACGAGAGAAAGGCTTATGAAGGCAACGGCGGCAACTACCGTTCCAATAGCGATGAACGGTGTGCGTTTTCCCCACTTTGATTTGCATTTGTCACTTAGAGCCCCGAACAGGGGAAGCAGGAACAGAGCAAGAATATTGTCGAGGGCCATGATAAGCCCCGACCAGGTCTGGGACATGCCGAACTTGTTTGTCAGGATCAGGGGTATAGTGTTGTCATACGCCTGCCAGAACAGACAGATGAGGAAGAACGCAAGTCCAACGAGCAGTGTGCGTTTGTAATTAAGTTTCATTTTTCACTCCTATAAATCGTCGCCGGAGGCAACAAACATTTCTATGTACTGCTGACGGGAGATGAGCACGTCGCGGGGTTTCTGCCCTTCGGGAGGCGAAACTATGCCCATGTTTTCCATTTTGTCAATAAGCTTTGCCGCTCTTCCGTAGCCGAGTGACAATTTTCTTTGGATTAGTGATGTGGATATTTTTCCACTGTCGACCGCAAGCTCGATTGCCTGGCGCAACATAGGATCGCTTTCCTCGTCGTCGGAGCTGTCGGAAACTGCGGATGCTGAAGCAGAGCCCTTCTTGTTGCCGATGGATGCGGCGGCGCGTTCGATGGCGTCCACAATATCGGAGCCGTATTCGACCTCCTCCGCGTTTTCGTCCTTTATGAAGTTAACAACGGCCTCAACTTCGCTTTCGCTTACGAAAGCGCCTTGCACGCGGCGCGGTTTGGAGGCTCCGACGGGTGCGTAGAGCATGTCGCCGCGGCCGATGAGCTTTTCAGCTCCTCCCATATCAAGTATGACACGCGAGTCGGTTATTGAAGCGACCGTGAAAGCAATGCGCGACGGAACGTTTGCCTTGATAAGTCCCGTCACGACATCGACAGACGGTCTCTGCGTGCCGATTATAAGGTGCATTCCGGCAGCGCGGGCCTTCTGCGCAATGCGGCAGATGGAGTTTTCCACGTCGTCGGGCGCGGTCATCATAAGATCGGCAAGCTCATCGATGATTATTACTATCTGCGTCATATGCTCCTTGTTAGGATCGTCTGCCGTGACCGTGTTGTACATCTTTATGTCGCGGACACCGGCGCCTTCAATAAGCTCGAAGCGTCGTTCCATCTCCGTAACGGCCCACTGAAGCGAGCCGGCCGCCTTCTTGGGATCCGAAACCACAGGCACAAGCAGGTGCGGAAGCGATTTGTAAAGGTTGAACTCGACCTTTTTCGGGTCGATGAGGATCATTCTGACGTCATCCGGTGACGCCTTGTAGAGCAGGGAAGTGATGATGCTGTTAATACAGACGGATTTACCCATGCCGGTTGCGCCGGCGATGAGCAGGTGCGGCATTTTGGCGATGTCGAGATATACCGCCTGACCGGCGACATCCATTCCGAGGCAGACGTTGAGTTTGGAGGATGCCGCGCGGAAGGATTCCGTGTCTACCAGCTCGCGCAGATAAACGGTGGAGACG
>JAFZTO010000025.1 GCA_017618795.1 Clostridia bacterium
CACAGCGGGACGCTCAGGTTCCGCCGCAAAAAAAGTTTATATTCCGGATATTTTGCGTGAATGTAATTGGTTATCTCAAAAAGATCCGCGGAGCGGTGATAGAGAGCGATCTGCAGTTCAGGCATACATGCCGAAATTGTTTTTTCCGAGCCGGCAAGCGCTTTCATTTCGCAGCCCTCGACGTCATATTTTATGAAATCGACGTCCCGGTTTCCACATATCGCGTCAATTGGTCTTGCGCTGACATCAACCGTTTTACTTTTGCCTCTGCGGATTCCACGTCCGCCCCCCTTTGTGAACTCAAGCACGTCAAATCGGTCCCAGGCGGCGGCGTAAACCGGTTCTATAACGGAATTTAATGCCGCCCGCGCACACAGCTTTGTCAGATTGTGCCCGTCCGGTTCTATGGCTATTACGGTATCGATGTTTTCCGCGAAACCGATAAGCTCTTCAGCGGTGTCGCCGGTATAAGCGCCGGCGTCCACAGTTACGCGGTAGTTTTCGGGATTGAGGATTGTTCTCATTATCTCGCTTGTATCGGACGTCAGATTGTACAGCAGATCGATTCTGCCGCTCAGGCGACAGTCGACAATATTGTCGAAGACTGTTTTGCTTTCCGCATCATACAGAGCCTCGCGCGCCTGTGAAAGCTCTTTCCGGTGCATCGTATAAAAGTCGGCGTCGAATAACTCGCCGCCGCAGACGGGAACGTCTGGAACGTAAATCTCGTGCTTTGCGGCAAGAGCCGCGAACCTTTCAAGCATATGCGGGAGGGAAGAGCCAAAGGCGATAAGCACCGTTATTTCATTTCCGAGACGCGCGGTAATATCGCGGTAGCTTTCGACTTTGAAATTGCGGAATGACCGGTTCCTTACAAAGCCGTCGCTGGCGAAAACACCGGAAATACCAATTTTTCTTTTTTCCAGCTCGTCAATTATTCTGTCCGCTCCGTTTCCGGTGCCGTAAAGCACCAGAGGTTTGGAGGAACTCTGAAGGTTTTGCCACAGATCAGTCATCCGCTACTCCCAGAAATCTCCTCAGGTTGCGGTATGCGATATTATCATAGGTTTCCGCGTCAAAGCCCATACGTTCGAAGGCTTCAAGCGATTCGGCGGGCGTGACGGCGGGGTAATCCGAACCGAAGAACACGCGGTCGGTTCCGCATTTTTCTATGTAATACCTGACTTTTTCGACAGCCATGACTTTGTGACACTGCGACAGGTCGTACCATATGTTGTCAAATTTTCCCATAAGACTTTTTTCAGACTCAGGCCACTCTGTGTATCCGCCGAGGTGAGCGCCGACTACCTGAAGCCCGGGAAAGTCGCGGCATATCCGGGCGATCTTTTCCGGCGCAGAAAAATTGTACCTCGGACGGCAGTCACCGGCGTGAAAGAATACGCGCAGCCCGGCTTTTTCGAGTTCCTCGTACAGCGGCATGAGTTTCGGGCTGTCGATGTCCACTTCCTGAAGGTCCGGATGAATTTTAATACCGTACAGTCCGAGACTTCTTATGCGCTCGACGCCCGAGTGAAAATCGGAATAATCCTGATGCATTCCGCCGAAGGCGTAGGCCTCGAAGCCTCTTTCGCGTGAAAGATGCATGTTCTCCGCGGCTGTTTCATTTATATGGTCGACGTGGGCGGCCTGAGTTGCTACCGAAAGAAGCAGAAATCCTCCGATTCCGCATTCTGAGCAGCGTTTTTCAAGCGTAGAAAGCGTGCCGTCCTCGGCAACTCTGAAATTGTAGAATTTTCCCAGATTTTCGCCGGCTCTCGCGGCGATTTTTTCCGGATATGTGTGCGTGTGTGCGTCGATTATCATTTTAACAGCCCTTCAAATATGTAATCATCATAATATTATACCACATTTTTCTGTCAATGTCCATAGCGTGCGGAATTATATGTTCGATTCCGCTAAACGCTAAACCGCTAAAAAACAAAATTTGCTCCCGTCGGGGAGCAAATTGTAAACAGGACAAGACAAGTTATGCAGATCAGTTGAGCATATCTTTTGAAAACAGAACTTTTAACGGTCCGTCCAGACTTTTGCCTATCATACCGTCAACAATATCGAGTTCGGTGCATAAGAAATCAGCTTTAACCTGAGCGTTTTTTGCATCAATTATTTTCGAAGGTTCTGACGGTGCAGTCCTGGATTCGAGCATAATTCTGTACAACCTGTGGCCGTTATCGAATGTTCTGATTTTGTCTAATGATTCACTCAATATTATGTCTGGACTGAAACAGACAGAAGTGTTCATCATGAATATGAACAAGACATCGTGGACATATTGTTCGAGTTGTATCTTTGTGAGTTTTTCGAAATCACCGGAAGCAATGTATCCTTTGAGATCAAGGTTAGGCATAATTACTGTTTCGTAATAAACCTGTTCTGATCTTTCTGTGTATCCATTTTGGTATGACCATTTTTTATATGAATTTGACAGAATCTCTCCGTATATTATTCCGTATTTCAAATAATCATTCTTAGACTTTTCAAGCAGAGCGATTATATCATCCTCTGTGACATAAACCTGGTTGAGTTTATCCTCTTTTCTGAGATCAAGCTGCTCGACTTTGATTGCGTTTTTTTCTCTTTCTTTATTTGTAATGCTCCGGATGGCAAGAGTCATTTGGTTTGTCGGACAGACCGGTTTCCTCTGGCCTTCGCGGTAAATGCTGAGTGATGATAGCCTGTTTGCCCCGTGATAACTGCCAATTTCCCCAAATGGCAATTTAATTAATGCCTTTTCATAGCCTGACAGTATACGTGTTTTATTGTCAGGGATTAATTCTGCTTTCAGCATAACTGCAAATCTGACATCGGAAGACTCATTTGATTCATCGCGTTCGCTGAGTGATGAAAAATCGCTGAAGATTATCCCCGGATCGCAGAACGAGGTAATGTTCATCATTAAAACCGTCATTATATCGTCGACACATTTGACAAACTGTTCGGAGGACAGTTCCTCATATTTTCCCTGATTGAAAAGAGCGATTGTTTCACGATTTGGGCTTATTGTCTCTTCGATGTACTCAAGCGGCCGTGCACGGTTTTCTCCGGTCCATTTATCGCCTTCGTATGAATTCGATATTATTTTTCCGCGTATCGTTCCGTATCTTTCGCAGTACTCCTTTGCCTCATTGAAAAGGACCAGAATATCCTCGCCGGTAACGAAAACGTTTCTTTCACCTTCTTTATCGCTGAAATCGAAAATATCCGGATCATCCTCCCGCTCAGTTGTCGTTGAGGCCGGTTTGAAAGTTGTTTCAGGTTTTGTTTCCGAAGGTTTATTACTGCCGCAAGATGATGACAAGAAAAGTGTCAGCGACGCGAGAAAAAAACAGATTAGTCTTTTCATATCAGACCTCCGTCAGTCTTTTGTCTTCCCCGGCAAGGCCGATACAGAGGCCCTTAGTGTCATTTGCCCCGAAAAGCAGGGTGTATTCGTCATTCTCTGTTTTGCAAATTGCCAGCCACGCAACTTCCGTAATTGCATCTCTTATGCATACTTCCAAAAGAGACAACTTGAATCTGCCTCCGGGATATACATGCAGGCCGATTAAAAAAGGAAAACTGAACGTGGTGATGCCGTCTTTAAAATATGCAAGCAAAGTATGTTCAGAAAATTCGCTGTAAATAATGTCTGAAGAACATAGAAGATTGACGTTCATCATAAATATTTCTGCAACGGCCGAATAATAACCGATCCTGCGTTCCTCGGAAATCGTCCCCTCCCGGACGTCCTTTTCTGCATTGCGGTCGGTAACTACGGTTATTGTTTCGCGCTTTATATCGTTGCTTGCACGCGTACTTTCGGTGATTATTTCACCCCTGATTTCATCGTAATCGCGATAGTAATCCGCAGCAAGAACAAACAGTTCTTTAATGTCTTCTCCGGTGACGTAGAATAGTTCCTGTCTTTCGTGTTTTGTTAGATCGAGGACCCGGTACTCCGGTTCGTTTTGCGTATGTACTGAAGAATTATCAGGAGCGTTCCGTTCGGTTTCCGTCGTATTTGCGACAGCACTCCGTCTTCCGTTTTTTCCGCACGATATTAGCGGGATCATAATAAGCGCCGACAGGAAGGCGCAGATCATCCTTTTCATAGTTGGCTCCTTTGAACATGACAGTTCCTTTTGCGATTCTGTTTTATCTATTTTGTAGATAATACCGATTTTCATATGTATTGTAGCACATCTTTTCGCATTTGTCAAGAGTTATAATATCTTTTTTACATTTTTGTTACAGACTAATGTTTTTCACGAATCTGCCGGCACATCAGGAAATTATAAAAAATAAAGATATTGCCCAAAAAATTAAGAATATGTTAACAATGCAAAGAAAAATATACTTCAGCCCGATGAAATCTTGACAACAAGTCCATTTCTATGATATAATATAATGCAACAATCTTTGGGAGACCCGTTATGATAAAAAGACTGATATTCTGTGCGCTTGTATGCGTAATGATTCTTTCATTCGCTTCATGCGGACTTATAAACACCAAAAATCCGAGCCAGGGAAGTCCCGGGAAATCGGACGATTCAGGCAACGGTTCATATCCGCGCATTAAGTATTATGACGGAAAGCAGGGATATGAATGGGCCGCTGCTCTGCAGAACGCCCGCATTTCGTACACATACGGCGAGGATCGCAGCGACGGGAACGGCGCGGTTCCTCTTCCGTACGAATTTCTTAACTGTGCGAATTATCACTATCACAGCGCATATTCTCTAGTAGGGTACGACGAAGCGCGCAGAGGCAACCTCAATCAGCCGGACGACCACATCGCGATCGTGTTTGAAAACGGTAAAGCAATTCTGTATGATTTCTACCGCATGCTGATCGTCGACGACTATCCTTACTGGGAAACCGACGAAGACCGCGCGTTTCTTCCGAAATGCCCGTCGTCCGCGGCTTTCAGCATATACGAGCACACGAAGGATTTTGAGAAAGGCACAATGACGAGGGATATCGTCAGCATTTATTGCGAACGTTTTGAAATAAGCGTGTCGACGGACCTTTGCGACAACGCAAAGGGATTTGAACTGAAAAAGAAATTCGTCGTTCACGGACAGGCTGATCACACGTCTCAGTGCACGTCGTACCTGTTTACATACGATCCAGATACAGGAATCGGTCTTCACGTCGAATTCTATATCGATGAAGATCCGAAGATAAGATTTGATACGGCCTCGGGCGAGGCTTACTACGAATACGCGAGCTCGCTCTCGTCCGTAGTCAACCTGACGGAGTACGAAATCGGCAAAGTCACACCCGATGACGTCAAATCAAAGATAGCCGAAGTGATGAACGGTCACGAATCAGAATACAAACACATCAGCTACAGTGAATACGGCGATATCTTCGCGTAATCGAAAGGAATGAATTTTATGAAAAAACTATTGTCAATTTTACTTACAGTCCTGCTGGTCGTATCTTGCATGACACTCTTTTCGTCAGCTTACTCCGATTCCTCAAACGGAGACTGGAGTCAGAAAAGCGTTATCCTTAAGAACACGTCTGAGGCAGAACTGGTCGTTCGTGTCGGAGACATTGACGCATGCAACGATGAGAGTGCTGTTTCCGGCAACGGATACGACCCTTTTACCGCAAAAAGTCAGTATGCTCACGGTTATCCGTGGCAGAAAGATGAAACCGATCCGGCCGGAACCGACCGTATTTTTGTCGGTTCAAAGTGGAAAGGCGAAAGCACCGACGGATACTCTTCTAATTATTCCGAATTCAAGAGCGGCAATGACACAGAGAATGCATACGGAGAAGGCGCTTTGACTTTGATTATGGAGTATGACGCTCCTGAGATCACGGTAAAAAACGTTATCCTTCAGCTTTGCATCGATGATTTCCAGGCCAATTCATGGGAGAGCAATTTTACCGTGACTCTGAACGGGAAAGACGCTCCGTTTATCGCAGAACTGCTTAACCATACGGATCAGACCGGCCCGACCGCGTACATCGTTTCGGCAATCATCCCTTCCGGATTCTTTGAAGACATCGCTACCGGAAAACTGGCAATTGTAATCGATGAAACAACCGGGGTCGGCGACGGCTACGCGATCGATTTTGCCAAACTTCTCATCAACTATAACGACAAGGTCTTCACCGGAAAGTTCACAGGAACCACAGAACCTGGCGCGACTGTCCGTCTGCTTGGTACTTCCACTACCGTTACCGCTTCTTCCACCGGAGGATTCACTTTCAATGCGATCCCCGGCATCAATGCGGTACGAGCCTCCAAAAACGGTTTTGTTGAAAACTATGACAGCGGAATAGTTCTCAGTTCAGGAACCGAGTGGGAAGCCGCGGTACCGCTTGAAGAAGGAAAAGGCAATCCAGACATTGATTTTTCCAAATTCGGCGTCGCAAGCGGAGAAGAAAACAACAACGGAAATTCATCAGCGCCGGCTTCCGACGGAAGCGGTAAGGACAATCCTTATGATGACGGTAACCCGAGCGGAGTCGGAAGCAAATGCCCGATCTGCCATTTCTGCCCGCAGCCTCTCGGCCTGTGCATCTTCATCTGGCTGCTCATTATACTCGTTGCAATAATCATTGTCGTGATTATCATCGTTGCATCAAAAAGGAAGAAAAAGGACGAGAAAAAATAAAACCAGACAGTAATTACGAAATGGACCCGTTATTTTCGCCGGGTCCTTTTTGTCTGAGCGCATTTATGCCTTACTTTTTACGTTCCGACATGTACGTGCAGTATCGACGGCGCTTATTTTCCGTTTTTGATTTGCGTTTTTTTTTGAGTCTATTGACAAAACATCAAAAAGGTGATATAATATTGTTGTCTCAAATGAGACACTTTCGGAACTTCATCGGAGGAGATATGACAGACCTGCAGAAAAGAACGCTCGCCGGGAACCGGCTGTTCCGCCTTGTGGATTGCCTGCCGGGGCAGTTCATGGAGGAGCGAACGGAGAACGGTGGAGAAATACACGCGGGCAGAGGGATCGGTCTCGTCGTGACGGGCAATGTTCTGGTAATGAGGGCGGATCTGGATGAAAGAGTCCTGCTCAACCGCCTCGGTCCCGGGGACCTGTTCGGAATGGCAAATCTTTACGGTAGCGAGAATCAGAGCACAGCGATTGTTGCTGACGGAAACGTTGAGTTTCTGTTTCTGCCGGAGGCCGAATGCAGGCGTCTGGTCAGAGAAAACCCGCAGTTCGCGGAGGAATATATCGCTCTGCTGTCTGACAAGATCAGATTTCTGAACAGACGCATATCGGTTTTTTCGTCTCCAGACGTTGAGTCAAAGGTGGCGCGTGCGCTGCTGTCCGGCAGGTATATATCAGAAACCATGACGGGACTTTCAAGGCGTCTCGGGATAGGCAGAGCCTCGCTCTACCGCGTCCTCGACCTCTTCGAAAAGGAAGGTCTGATCCGAAAAAACGGCAGAACCGTCACCGTTATTGACAGTGAAAAATTATCAAAGCATATTTAAGGAGAAAAAATCATGAAAAAAAGAATTATCGCATTTCTGCTGGTCGCCGCGGCGGCGCTCGGAATTATCTGCTCATGCGCTGAAAAGCAGGACAGTTACGTTCTGAAGGTCGGCGCGCTGAACGGCCCGACGGGCATGGGAATGGCAAGAATGATTTCCGAAAAGGAAAAGGACGGCATAGCGGATTATACACTGTACGGCGCTGCCGACGAAGTACGTGCGGCACTGCTTACGGGCGAACTTGACATCGCGGCCGTTCCCGCCAATCTCGCTTCAGTTATATATAATAAGACCGAGGGCAAATACCTTATTGCTGCAATCAACACGCTCGGGGTGCTGTATATAGTCGAAAACGGAAATACGGTAAATTCCCTTGCCGATCTTGACGGAAAAACGATCTATGCTACCGGGCAGGGATCAACCCCTGAATACATCCTTTCGCATCTGCTCGCCGCGGCAAACGTTACGCCGGCAGAGATAATCTACAAGACCGAACACAGCGAACTTGCAACGCTGCTTGCGTCCGGGCAGGCTGATATAGCCATGCTTCCACAGCCGTTCGTCACCTCCGTAATGATGAAGAACGAAAATATTAGAGTCGCAGTCGACATGACCGCCGAATGGAAGAAAAACTGCGAGGGAGAAACCGTGCAGGGCGTCGTCGTGGTTTCAAAGGACGCCGTGAAGAATCACAGGGAACTGGTGAACAGGTTTCTTGACACGTACAAGGCTTCCGTCGAGTACGTGAATTCAAACGTTGATCAGGCGGCCGAAATCATTGCTCAGCTTGGGATCGTGGGGTCGGCGGCGATAGCAAAAAAAGCTATTCCGAACTGCAATATAGTTTTCATTGACGGCGAGCAGATGAAAACCGCTTTGAACGCCTTTTTAAAGGTACTGTTCGACGCTTCAGCCGCATCCGTCGGCGGTAAGCTGCCCGATGAGAAGATCTATTACACGCGCTGAAAAAAAACTGCTTTGCGCCCTGGGCGTTCTTGTCATTGTTGCGGTATGGCAGATTGCCGCTTCTGTTGTTTCAAACAGACTGCTTCTGCCTTCCCCTTACGAAACGGCCGTTCGCCTTGCCGGGCTGCTTTGCGACGGCAACACGTATCTGTGTGTTTTCAACACGCTGTGGCGGGTGACGGCCGGCATAGCCGCGGGGACCGCTGCGGCGCTGATTTTTGCTGTTCCGGCGGGTATAAGCGAACGCGCAGGTATAATTATCTCTCCCGTTGAACACGTTATCAGGGCAACTCCGGTCGCTTCTTTTATAATTCTTGCGCTTGTCTGGATTAAAAGCGGGATGATCAGTATTCTTATCAGCGCTCTGATAGTTTTTCCGGTGATTTACAGAGGGACTGTCACCGCGCTCCGAAACGCCGACAGGAATCTTGCCGAAACTGCACAGACCGACGGGGCCGGGAAGTTCACGGTTTTCAGGATTGTTGCCGTTCCGCACGCCTTTCCGTTTTTTCTCTCGTCTCTTGGGACCGCTATCGGCCTCGGGTGGAAGGCGGGTATAGCAGCCGAGGTGCTTTGCACTCCAAAGAATACGGTGGGACGCATGCTTTACGATTCAAAGGTTTATCTTGAGACTGAAAGCCTTTTTGCATGGACGGCAATAGTCATATTGCTGAGCGTACTCACCGAGGCGGGCGTGTCGCTGATAAGGCGTTTTGCAGCGAAAAAAATAACTTTTATGTCCGTCACGGAAGAAAACAGCGCGGAATGAAAACGTCAAATACGGAAAAGTATTGACTTTTCCGTTAAAAGATGGTATAATATGCTATTGAAAAAATACAGGCGGAATCTGCCTGCAAAAGGAGAAAACAAAATGAAAAAATGGAAATGCCAGATATGCGGCGAAATAGTTGAATCGGAAGAAAGGCCCGAAAGGTGCCCGCTCTGCAGGGCTCCCGGCGAAAAATTTGTAGAGATAACCGAAGAGGCCACGACCTGGGCCGCCGAGCACGTGATCGGGGTTGCCAAGGACGCTCCCGCTGACGTAATAGAGGGGCTGAGAGCAAATTTCAACGGTGAGTGCACCGAGGTTGGAATGTATCTCGCCATGTCCCGTGCCGCTGCGCGCGAAGGTTATCCTGAGATTGCCGAGTACTGGAAGACGGCTGCCTTTGAGGAGGCTGAGCACGCGGCAAAATTTGCAGAACTGCTCGGAGAGGTCGTCTCTCCTTCCACAGAGAAAAACCTTGCCGTCAGGGTGGAGGCCGAGAACGGCGCCACCGCCGGAAAGACCGCTCTCGCGAAGAGGGCTAAGGAGCTCGGGCTTGACGCAATCCATGACACGGTTCATGAGATGGCAAGGGACGAGGCCCGCCACGGCAAAGCCTTCGCCGGTTTGCTCAAGAGGTATTTCGGAAAATAAGTAATAGTCTTTCGAGTAAGGGAGCCTGCAAATGACTCCCTTTTTTGTTTCGCTGCCCACAGATTGATTTATAATGCCAGATGCATCAGGCAAAACGGAACTGTTTTGCTCAAAAGAATGCGCATTCTCTGTTTTCTGTTGACAAATGCGGAAAGATTTGGTATAATAATGTCATGCAAGTTAAATCCGGAGAGAAATATGAGAAAAATTCTTTCGCTTATTTTTGCCGCTGTTCTGATAATCGCGGCGGCAGGGTGTAGAAATGCAGAAACACCTGTTGAATCGTCTTTGTATTCCGAAACGCTTGGGACGTCAGTCGCGGAAGGAACAGAACCCGCATCGACGTCAGGTTCGCAGAGCGGAGAAATACCATCCGCGGATGTCACGTCGGAAAAAATCACGACGGCGGAGGAACCGGCAGACGGCACAACCGCGGAAGATCTTCCGGCAACGGAGGAGTCGACCGTGCCGGGCGGGACGACAGTTCATGAGCACACGGTCGGTGTCGACAAAAAAAGGGAACCCACCTGCACGGAGCCCGGTCTTACGGAAGGCCGGCATTGCTCTGAATGCGGGGAGGTTATAGAAAAGCAGCAGCAGATTCCTGCAAAGGGGCACAACTTCGTCGATACGGTTGTTGAACCTACCACCTCAGCAAAGGGGTATACGGAGCATGTTTGCGCGGAGTGCGGCTATTCATACAAAGACAATTATACCGACAAGCTGCTTTATGACGAAACGACGCTTCAGAGTTTTGGCCTCGGTTTTGTCCTGAAAAGCCGTGAGGACAGGGAGATCTGCGACGGAGTGACTTTCTCGGTAATGAACTTTGAGGACAGGGACGGGATCATGCACGTGGCATACGTTGTGACCGCCTCGCCGGATTCGGTCAGCCTTGAAATGGGGCTTCCCGGCTCGACCGGGCAGCTGAACGGGCTGGCGACCGTATACGACCAGACAGTGACGGCCGAAAGAGTGCTCGGCTACGATATAATAGCCTCTATAAACGCCGATCTGTTCGGAGCGACCGTCGCCGGAATGCCGAACGGTACCACGATCCTGAACGGGGAACTTCTTTACCGCGACACCGTAGGCTATCAGGGTTTTGCTGTCATGAATGACGGGAGCTACTGGTTCTCATACAACGCCACCGAGTTCGCGAATCAGGCAGACAATATCAGATTTTCCTGCGGCGGGCGTTACCTGGTCCTTAAAAAAGGCAAAATCGTAAACAACGGCACCGCGGACGCATTCTGCACCATTCATCACCCCCGAACCGCGTTCGGAGTGAAAAAAGACGGAACGATGATATTTGCGGTCGTTGACGGAAGGCAGAGCGGATACTCCGACGGTGCGACGCTGCTCGACCTGTCGGTGCTGTTCTACAGACTCGGCGCAGTAAACGCTATTAATCTCGACGGCGGCGGATCGACAAATCTTTTCCTGAAGGACGCCCAAACCGGAGATTTTGTGTGCGCTAACAGGCCGTGGGAGGCAGACCGCAGAGTTGTAAATACGCTGTTTTTTGTAAAGAAGAGATGATTTTCCTGTTAATCTGCCTGAATGTCTTGTAAAAAATAGGGATTTGTGGTATAATTGATTGCAGAAACGGCGCTTAAGCCAACCCAAAAAATGGAGGAAAGAAAAAATGTTGTGGAAAATTCTTGTCGCGGTTCTCATAGGTGCGCTTGCCGGATTTGTCGCAGGAAAGATAATGAAGAGCAAGACCTCGCTTCTCGGGAACATCATAATCGGTATCCTGGGAGGTGCTCTTGGCGGATGGCTCGGGAGCTTTATCGGCATCGGAGGAGGCTGGGTAATGAGCATAATCATTGCCATCGCCGGCTCCTGCCTGCTCATCTGGCTCTTCAGGCTTGTTTTCAAAAAATAAAAACCTAATAAGTTCCGCAAAAAAAGGCAGCATCCCGAAAGATAAGATGCTGCCTTTTTCATTTCGCAAGGCATATGCGGTTAATTGGCTGTGAAAGTCCGCTGCAGACTTGGCAGTAGGAACCGTTAGCCGAAGGCAAGGGTGTCCGTCGTGAGGCGGAATCTAAAGGAATCCGGATGCGGGGAGGATGATCAAGCGTCTCGATGATTGCCATTTTATAGAATGTCCATCATTCTCTTTGACAACCGTTATTCAGCATAATAACTTTTTCATTGCGTTCCTTTCAAATTCAAACGAGTATTCATTGTTTTCAGCACTCATTACGATATTTTTTGGCTTGCAAATCAAACAAATATGCATATCTCCCATTCATCTTGATCAACTCTTGATGAGATCCTTCTTCAATAATCTGTCCGTTCTCTAAGACAAGAATCCTATCTGCAAGTGTGATACCTGATAATCTGTGAGAAATCAACAATGCACTTTTATTCTTCGATAAATTCGAAAAATCTCTAAAAATCTGATGCTCTGCGATAGGATCAAGCGCAGCGGATGGTTCGTCAAGCAGTATGATGGGAGCGTTTCTGTCAATCATTTTGTTGTCAAGATAGTAATCAATTGGCGAGATGATTTGATATTTCAGCGGAACAAGTATACAACCCGTTCCGCTTTTATTTTTTCCCCCGCGGTTTTATCCGCGATTGCATTGAATATGTCGTTTAATCGTTTGCCGTTTGCCGGCCCGAGCGGTTTTCGGTTTTATAAATGAGGTATTACAGTTTCTTTTCTTGTTTACCGATGTCGGGCTCGACAACACGCGACGATATTTTTATCGAGTCGCTCGACAAAAAAACGTCAACCGCTTGACAAACCGAATGACTTGTGGTATACTATTTGTGAAACCGAATCAGGAGGCAAGTTATTGTTGCTATACCTGTAAACATAGGCGATTTGATCAACAGAAGAATCGTTGAATCTTCAAGGATTGAGGAATACTGAAATATGCGTAAAATCATCGGAAAACCGCTGATATCCGCGGTCCTCGCGGCTTTGCTGATCCTGTCCGTCCTCGCCGGATGTACGGGCAGTCCGGCGTCCTCAGACGATACTTCCGCGACGAACTCAACCAATACTGCTAAGGAGGAAACGAATATGTCTCAAAATACTACCGTCACTACTATTACGACTTCCGCCGACGATCCTGCGGCGCTGGCGAACGCCGACGATCCCGGCGATCAGGACGCCGGCCGGTTCCTCTATAAGACTACCAGGGGTACCGATCTTTATCTTTATCTGAAACAGCCGAAAACCCGCGTGTATGACCGCGCTCCCCTGCTGGTCCACATTGTCGGCGGCGGCTGGACGCACTACGAAGTGAAAAACTACTTCAGCTATTTCGGGACGTATGAGTCCGAGCTGTCCAAAGAAGGCTTCGCCGGTTTGACCGTTGGTCATGTCGGATCGGATAACGGCGGCTCCATGGAGGAAATCGTTGCGGACGTGCTCGACACGTTTGGCTATATTGCCAAGTATAACGACGTCTTCAAAATTGATCTCAACCGCATTGTCTTCGTCGGTCAGTCCGCCGGCGCTCATCTCGGCCTGCTCCTTTCGCTGGCCGACCATTCGCTACTGATGAAGGACTGCGCATATACCGGTTTCGATTATCACGTGATCGGCGCGGTCGGTATGGCCACGCCCACCATGCTGTATCAGGATGTCGAGACCGGAAAACAGCTCTTCCCCGACTGGGGCGGCGGCCCGGTGCTGGGCAATCTCTTCCACAACGCCAACTGCTTCGTCGACGACACGGATTTTCGCCGGTATAGCCCTATCGAGTACGTGAGCGCCTCCATGCCGCCGGTACTTCTCCTCGTCGGCGATAAGGACACTGTGGTTGCTCCCAAGCAGAGCTATCTTTTCAACGACAAGGCCGAGGGGGTCGGCGCCGCCTGCACGATGGTCGTGATCCAGAACGGCGATCACTCGTTACAGCCCGTCGACGCCGCTGTGACCACGCCTTCCGCGGCTAAATTCTACTGGCAAATGATTCAGTTTGTTCAGAATCTAGTCAAATAACCCTTCAAGCGTTCCGTTCATACGCATAACGCCAACAGTTGAAGGGCGGTTCTGCTTGAGATACTCATAGTGTCTAAAGCCCCATACTCCGATGTTGCCGATGTTCAAATTCATTTTCTTGACCTCAGTTTTTCAATTTCGTTTGTTTTTGCTTGAGGTCAAATTCAGATTGCCGAAATAAACGACAAATCCGAACCCTTCGCCAATCGGCTTTGGGTTCGGATTTGTACTGTTTGGTGCGAATATCAATAACGGACTTGTCATTAATCCAATTTCAAATAAGGTTTGTAATAATCCATTGCTTCAGCAACAGAAAGTCTTGCTTTGTTCTCTAAAGGAAGAAAAGCCCGGGGAAGATTGTGAAACCCATGAATATATCTCCAAACCGTCTGACGACAGTTTTTCGTTTTGGAAGCCAAAAAGCACACACATTCAAACAAATTGCGACACATAAACAAAGCCAATTCATAGTATTCAGAAGAATAAGACAAATCAGTTTTGAGTTCATTTAAGATTGAGCAGATTAATTGTTGAACAGTTTGCAATTCATTGAGTAAAACTACACGTTTACGTTTAAGCATCAAATCAAATGTGCTGTATTTTTCCAGAGAGAGGGATTTGTCATATAATTCTTCAGCGAGTTGAGAAACCATAATATATCCTTCCTGTCAAAAAAGGCGCACTTACTCACCACCGACGGTGATGAAACTGTGCTGAATATGAAAATCGAGTATCCATAACTCAAGTCCGTTTTGAATACTCGATATGGTGCGGGAAACGGGACTTGAACCCGTACGGTGTTTACCACACGCCCCTCAAACGTGCGCGTCTGCCAGTTCCGCCACTCCCGCAAGTAAACAATATTATACCACATTGCCTTGACGTTGTCAAGGTGTTTTTTGATTTTTTTAAAAAATTGCAAAACGAAATAGCAAAGTTGTCATAAAAATAATGCAGCTTGCTATTACAATTCACGAAAAAAAACATCGTCTTTTATGATTTGACGATGTTTTTGACCTGATCGGTTTTTATTATCTCTATGGGAATCTGAAATTCACCCGGGATCTCGTTTTTTTATTCACTTGTATACCCGTCAACGCTGGTGATTATGGTCCCGTCAGACATTACCTTCGGTAGAACTCCGTCCCAGGTTTCGTAGAACATGGCTCTTATGACCTGCTCGGTCAGCGATTCGCTGATGATTTTGTTGGCTTTTGCCTCCGCGTCCGCGCGGATCAGCTTTGCCTCCGCTTCCGCCTGAGCCGAGATTTTCAGAGCGTCGGCCTCTGCTTGAGCCTTTTCAACCGCGACCTTTCTGTCGGCCTCCGCCTTTGCTATCGCGGTCTGGTTCTCGATCTCCTGCTTCTGCTGGTTCTGCTGCGCGACGGATTTCTCCGCTATGGCGCGGTTGTAGCTGTCCTCGAAGTCCATCTGATTGATGACGACCTTGAGAACGCTGACGGTGCCCTCGCCGTATTTTTCATCCATGGAGGCCGCGAGACGCTCCTTTGCGAGCGGCTCTATCTTTGAACGGAGCGTGACCTCCGCCGCAGAGAGTTCTGTCATGGCGGATTTTATTGCCGAGGCGACGATGCTCTGCGAAACCAGTTCGGCCGTGTTGGTTACGTTTGCGTATATCCACGCGGACTTGGACGCGCTGATCTGGAACGTAACGACAATGTCGGAAGCGTAAACCGGCACCTTTTCGGAGCTTTCACCCCAGACCTGCGCCGGCACGGTCACGTCCTGCTGCTTGTT
Source organism: Clostridia bacterium (assembly GCA_017618795.1). GTDB lineage: Bacteria > Bacillota > Clostridia > Oscillospirales > CAG-272 > Colimorpha_A. The sequence continues at coordinate 15,592 of JAFZTO010000025.1, forward strand.
GTTTACGAGATCGATGCTCTGAATGAAAGGTATTTTAAAATTGATGCCCTGCGGGACGCTCTGGTTGGAAATCTGTCCGAAGGTGGAGCGCACGCCGGAATATCCGGTCGGAATGATGGCAAAGCACTGCCCTCCGAGCAGCACCACGGCGCCGAGTATTATAAGGACTGATCGCAGCCCCTTTTTTGATTCGCTGCCGCGCGATTTGATTATCATGGGAATGACGATTCCGGCTACTATGAGAATTATACCGGCAAATGTGAAGATTTCGTTCATGCTTTTTCCTCCGAAGACCGCTCAGCGGTTATTGAATATATCGTATCCGCAGTTTCCGCAGAAACGCGTGTTCTGAATCGGCGCGCCGCAGTTGGGACAGAAATTCGAGGTTACCCTCGTCTGCCCGCCGTAATTACGCGTGTACGGCTGCTGCTGGTAGCCGTACTGTCCGTATGGCCGTCCGGGAGCCGGTCCGTAGGGAGTGCCGGCATAGTTGCGGTAATATCTGCCGTTCGGGTCGGCGGAAGCGCGGCCCTGCGGGCCGACGTACGGCGTCTGGCTGAACGCGAGGATCATGTGGAATATAAGCGGCAGGAAGATAAGGCCTAGGCAGTATACCTCTTCCTTCGAGAACGCGACGGAGAGTTTGACATAGTAATAAATGCTTACGATCACGTTTGCTACCGGAATGAACAGAAGCAGCATGTACGCGCCGTGTCCGGTTGCTATCTCAAACAGAGACCATGTGTTGTAAAAAGGAATCAGCGCGATCCAGCCAGGCTTGCCCGCTTTTTTCAGCAACTTCCAGTTGATTACGATCCAGAGCGCCGCGACGGCCAGGGCGATTACACCGATGAAAATAAGTATTCTTGTCAGTATATTCAGATCTTCGATCGACAGATCCGGGCCGTAGTAATAGAATGGTAGTAATGATCTCATTTTGTTTCTCCTTCTGGTGTGAAGATTGTTTTGCTTTTGTTTTCTTTTGCGTCCTCCGGCACGGGGCCTTCGGTGCGTATAAGATCTGACGAAGTCAAATACCGTTCCGCCTGTGCGCTGAAGAGACCGTAGTATTTGCCTCTCAGTTTCATGAGTTCCCCGTGTGTGCCCTCCTCAACGAGCTTTCCGTACTCAAGCACTACGATCTTGTCCGCAGTCGTTGCGGAGGACAGACGGTGGGAAACGAAAATCGTCGTTCTGTCCTTGCGGAGCTGATCGAACTGGCGGTATATCTCCTGCTCTGCAATTGCGTCGAGAGAGGCCGTAGGTTCGTCGAGTATAAGGACGTCCGTGTCAGAGTAGAAGGCGCGCGCAACCGACAGTTTCTGCCACTGTCCTATGGACAGCTCTACGCCGTCCGTTTCGAAATATTTCATAAGCGGCGTGTCGTACCCGAGCGGCAGGCTTCTTATGTAGTCGTCCGAATTGCTGTGTACCGCGGCAGATACGACGTTGTCCATATCGTACGGGCGGGAAATCTGCCCGAACATTATGTTTTCCCTGACCGTCACCGCATACTTGCCGAAGTCCTGGAATATTATTCCGAAAATAGAATAAAGTTCGCCGATATCGTATTCCTTTATGTCGTGTCCGTCAAGGAGTATAACGCCTTCAGTCGGGTCGTAAAGTCTTGTCAGAAGCTTGATAAGCGTTGTTTTACCAGCTCCGTTAAGGCCGACGAGCACTACGGTCTGCCCCGGTTCTATCACAAGGTTCACGTGCGAGATAACGTCGCGTTCTGTTCCCGGATAGCGGAAGCTTACATCCCTGAACTCAAATTTGTGCGCCACGTGGCGTTCCGGCTTTCGGGGCTCTGGCAGGGAAGAAACGACTGTCTGCCTGCGCTCCATGAACGTGATCAGGTTGTCGATGAACAGCGTGCCTTCATAGATCGAGGCTATTATCGATATCAGCGAAGCGACGCCGCCGGAAACGGATGATAGCGCACCCGCGTAAAGCGAATAGTCGCCGACCGGATATTGTCCCCTTGTCACCCCGTGAGCGATATAAATGAAAAGCGCGGTGTGCGCGGCGGTGGAAATTACCGAAATCAGCAGCTGCCACAGACCCTCGGCGACGAACAGATTTTTAAGTCCCTTGAAATATTTGCTGAAAACGCCGTTGTACCGTTCGATGAAGGTGTCGGACAGATTGAACATCTTGACTTCTTTGACAAGATCCTTGTTGGTTATAAGCGAGGAATAATAGCTCATCTGTCTGCGGTCCTTGGAACGGTGGCGCATGTAGTTGAAATTTTTTCTTCTGTAAACGAAGCTGATGATTGCCGACGGGATGGCTATTATCATCATAAGGAACGGCGCGGCCGGATTAACTCCCCATAGAATGATGACAAACGAAATGATGGATATCAGTCTGCTGACAATGTTGAAGCTGGCCTGCAGTATCTGTATCGGACGGTGTCCTGCCTCCCGGCTGGCGTTTTCCAGTTTTTCGTAAAAGTCTGGCCTGTCGTAGTCGGCAAGGTCGATCTCCTTTGCCTTGCGCATTATCTTGACGTTAACGTGGTTGACGACAAGCTCTCCGGCTATACTGGTGAGAATAGACGAAATCTGACCGACGAACGAGGAAAAAAGCTGGTATCCAGCCTGTACGACGAGAAGCACGACTACCGTGCGGAACATGTCGATCTGTCCCTGGCTGGCCACAGCCTGGTTGTACGCCTCCGCCAATCCGTTTATCAGGCTTGCGGATATTTTGGCGGCGACGACAGGCAGTATGCCCTGTACCACGGCTGTGAACATCATCACGAAGAGTATCCAGGGCCGTGTTTCCCACACAAGTCTGAAAATGTAGAAGAGGCGCGAGAAAACGGAACGGGCAGTTTTTGCCAGATATTTCGGCCAGTCTCTCAGCCTGTCCGGTCTGTCGGATTTGATTTTATCGTTCCCGCCGGGCGGGAATCCCATCATAGGGCCCATATGATTTACCGTTCCCCAAGTCAGAATACATTATATTATACCACACTTCCCGCACCAATGCAATAAACGGGCTGTAAAAAAATCTTTTTTGAAAACAATTTTCGTGTTGAGAGGAAATTTACCTTTAAACTCTTGAAATATCGGCGGAAACAAGGTATAATAATATAGATAAAGTCTGTCTGACAGGAGATTACCGTGTCAAAAAAGTTCGGAGGGGGTATAAGCTCCCTCAAATGCGATTTTAAAAACAGAACGTCAGCCGGAGAGCCGAAAGGCGATTTTCCGGTCGTTTTTCAGCCTCTTGACAAAAAGTTCGGTGATTATACGGCGGCCGAGCTCAGAGATATTGCCGCCGAAAGGGGCGTTTTGCTGCCGGAGAGGGAAAAGCAGGCCGAAAGACTTTATATTAATCTGAGCGAGAGCGACATCGGCGTTTGCCTCTGCTCACTGCTGACGCTGACATATCCCGACAGGATAGTGAAGGGCGCGCTGCTTCTCATGAAGATTTACGGCATAGGCAGGGGCATTTTTGCCGTTCCGAGAAGCTACTACAGAGAAGCGAACCTGATAAACGCGGAAATCCGGAAGAACAAACTGCTGTCGATCGTCACGGTTGCGGACAGATATCCGATGTACGACGGCCATACGCTTGTTCTGGCTGCGGCGGGAGTCGAGATAAACGGCGGCAGAGACCTGTCCACAACGAGTTTTATGACCGCAACGCCGGAGTTGTGCGTCAACCTTTTCGGGGTTCTCGCAATCGGTACGGAACCTGTAAAATATTTTTCTGTCGGCGGAGATATGCTGAAAAAGGCGGAGCTTATGACCGTAAGCGAAGGCATGACCGCCGAGGACGCCCTCGAGAGATGCGGACTCGACAAAAGCGGAGCTCTTGTATGCGGAGGACTTGTCAGGGGACGTATTCTGAACGACGGCGATGCTATACCCCGGAATACGGACGGGCTGCTGTTTTTGAAGAAAAAGCCTGCCGAAACGCGGGCCTACGATTGCGTGTCCTGCGGTAAATGCGATGGTGTCTGCCCGATGCGTCTTACACCTTCAATGATAAACGAGATGCTGAACAGGGGAAGGGATCCCAGACGGTTTTCTCCTTCTGCGTGCATAGGCTGCGGGTGCTGCAGCTATATCTGCCCGTGCGGAGAAAAGATATGCGAGAAGATACAGAGATACAACGCGGAAAAGGAGACGGGCAATGACTGATTTTTCCGATCTTACCCGCGAACTTGAAGAGGAATTCAGGGAAATGAGCGAGCTGCCGATAGGCAGCAACCTGGCCGAGGGCGAGGCGATCGACGACGAGCAGTTTGACGAAGACGTGCAGCCGGGGGCGGATGAAACAGGCACCGGCAGTACGGATGTTGATGAAACCGTTAAGCCCGACGGAGCGGCTGAACAGAATTCCGAGCCGGAGGAAATTGCCGGAAAGGAAGACCTCGCGGACGATAGTGAGCACGATGGAACCGAGGTAAAAACCGAAGCGGAGCCCACTGCCGAAAAGGCAAAAAAACGCGGTCCGTTTGCGGTGATAAGGGAGCGTCTGAAGCAGCGTGACAGGCTCATATCGACAGAACTCGATATTATGATAGCGCTTCTTCCGCTTGTCGCGTGGGGCGTTTACGCTTACGGGACGCGAGTGCTCGCCGTGGTTCTGACCGGAATCCTTTCGGCAATGGTTTCAGACATAATCGGAATAGCGATTTTCAGAAGAAAAATCGAATTCCCGCTTTCAGCGTCTGCGGTGACAGGTACAATAATCGCGCTCAGCTGTCCCGCGTCGGTTCCGCTGTGGGCGGTAGCCGCCGCCTCGGCCGGGGCTGTTATAATCGTAAAGAATCTGCTGAACGGTTCGGGGCTTCTTCCGCTGAATCCGTCGGCGACTGCAGTCGCGCTGCTGTACATTGCAATGCCGGCCGTAATGACGTCAATCCCGCAGTTCGGTTCGCGTGCCGGTTTTTTCGGAGGCGGATATGACATGGCGCAGACCACCGAGCTTGCGCGGCTTCTCGAGGGCCGGATGCCCGAGACGTCGGTCGGAGCAATGATCGTCGGTCTCCGCTCGGGCGGGATCGGACACATTTCCGCGGTGCTCATAATCGGAGCGTTCATCTACCTGCTGATGCGCAAAGCCGTGCGCGGAGACGTGATGGCCGGATTTCTGATCACGGTGGGAGTGTATTTTTACCTGAACCCGAAGCTGCTTATAGTTTCCGACGTTCTGGCCCTTAAATACGCCCTTTACCAGCTTCTCTGCGCCGACACCCTGTTTACCGTGGTATTTATAGCCTCCGCTCCGGTGTCGTGCCCGAAGACCTCCAGAGGCAGGCTCGTCGCCGGCGTCGCCGGCGGGCTGGCCACCGCTCTTGCGCGGGTTTACGTCGGCGGAGAAATATCCGTCGTTCTTGCCGCCCTTGTCATAAGTCTGCTGTCGCGCCCGCTCGATCTGGTGTTCCAGCCGATGGGCGTGTTTGGCGGCGCAGTCAGAAAACCGAAGAAACAAAAAACTTCCTCAAACGAAAATGAAACTTAAAAATAGAATTATCGCGCTCTGTGCTTGCGTTTTTACGCTGACGTGTTTTGCCGTTCCGGCGCACGGCATAGGCAAGCCGGACGTTAAATATTCGGAATGCGCACTCGTATACTGTATCGAATCAAACCAGCGGCTGTATGAATCGAACACCGACAGAGTCATTTATCCTGCCGGTCTCGTAAAGCTCATGACGGCTCTTGTGGCCTCGGAATACGCGCTCGGGCTTGACGAAGGCTACGGAAGGATATGCACCGTTTCTCCGACCGCATACTATTCAACGGCGGGCAATGACATCAACCTGCAGATCGGCGAACAGATGTCGATGTACAATCTTCTCGTCGGGGTGCTGCTTGCCGGAGCCAACGACTGCGCCAACGTGCTTGCGGAGGAGGTCGCAGGTTCGATAGACGAGTTTGTCCTCATGATGAACGAAAAGGCCGAGTCGCTCGGTATGACCAATACGCATTACACCAATCCGACCGGCCTTCACGACGACGAGATGGTCACAACGGTCGACGACCTGCTTATTCTCGCTCTTTACGCGAGCGCCGATCAGTACATTTCTGAAATTGCCGCAAAGAAGACCGAGACCATTCCGGCAACCAACCGCGACAACGCGAGGTATCTGGGAACCCGTAATTATCTCGTGTCCGACAACGCCGTGTCGGGATATTACTACAGATATGCGACGGGTCTTGCCTGCGGAAGCACGGTGCAGGGCGGCTACTGCGTGATTGGCACAGCCAGTCACAACGGGCTTAATTTCATAGCCATTTCCACCGGTGCGCAAAACGTCAAGGTGATAGACCGCGAGCAGGTGCTCGAGGTCGATGAAAACGGAGATCTTGTTTACGACGACGAAGGCAATCCGGTTATTCTCGTCGAAGAGATATCGCACACTGATTTCAGAGGTCTTACCGACGCAAAGAACATGCTTTACTGGGCTGACAGCTCGTTCAGGTATATCAAGGCGGTCGACAGATCCACTCCGATATGCGAAATAAAGGTCAGGCTTGCCAAAAACACCGACAGAGCGGTCCTTCTCCCCGAATTTCCCATAGAGTTGTTTGTGCCTACCGATGTCGACAGGGTTAACGACATAGTTCTCGACTGGACGCTTGACAGCGACGTGCTGTACGCTCCCGTCAAGGCGGGAGAGCGCGTCGGAACCGTGCGCGTCACTTATATGGGAGACTTTATTGGCGAGGTGCCGCTCATTGTCAACACTACCATCGAGCAGAGTACGATGCTGGTTATCCTCGACGCCGCGTGGCAGATATGCAAAACTCCGTTTGCGAGGGTAGCGCTGATATCCATTGCGGTTGCGGTCATCGCTTACATAATCATCAACGCCGTCGAGCGGCAGAAAAAGAAAAACGCCGCCAAGCGCAGGAGGCTGCACTCCACCGACACGAAATATCTGCAGTAAAAGGCAGCAATGTACATAAAGTCGATTCACATCACCGCATTTGCGGGAAAACAGAATACCGATATCACACTTGGAAACGGGTTAAACATCATTTCGGGTGAAAACGAATCCGGCAAAAGTACAATCGCGGAATTTGTCCGCTTTGCGCTTTACGGATTTGCGCGGAAAAGCGATCGCGAACTTTACCAGCCTTTTCTTTCTCCGCTCTGCGCCGGGTCCGTTACCTTTGCGTGCGAAGACGGAGAATATACCGTCGAGCGCAGCGAAAACGGAGCAAAAAGGCAGGTGAGGGTATCAAAGGACGGCGTTCCTGTTGAAATGAACTGCGAGCCGGGGGAGTTTCTTCTCGGCATTCCGTCTTCCGAACTGTATGTCTCTACCGTATACGTCGGGCAGGGAGGCACGGCTCTCAACGGCAAAAGCACGGCCGAAGCGGTGGAAAATCTTCTTTTTACCGGAGATGAAAACGTTTCCGCCGAGAGGGCCCTTTCCAGGCTTGACGGGCTGAGAAAAGAGCTGATGCCGCAGAAAAACGGCAACGGCGCCGTTCGCGAATGCGAAAGGGAAATTAACAATCTCAACAGTGAAAAATATCAGGCCGCGGAGGAGGACAGGACGATCAGCGAGCACTACCGCAAGCTTGCGCGCTATTCCGATCTGATCGCGGGTGCTGACGAAAGACTCGAGCGCGCGAGAGACGACGAGATCACATGGATGATAAAAAAACTCCGTGACGAGGGCGAGAAACTGGCCGAGGAAGGGGAAAAGGCAGATCTTGCGAGAGAACAGCTTGAGCTTTTCGAATCCAAACACTCCCGAAACGACCGTATGCCCGGGAAAAAGGACAGAGACGAACTGTTTGCGTCATATACCAATCTCGGCAACGAGACCCGCGATCTCTACACGGCGAACAGGCGGATCACGGAGATCAGAGGAGAACTTGAAAAAAACGAGCTTGACATAGAAGCGCGTAAAAAAGAGAATCAGCCGAAAATAGCCGATGCGTATCTGAAAAGGACGATTGCAGGCGTCGGAGCCGTCGTATGCTTTGCCGCGTTCGTTGCATGTCTGGTTGTTACCGTAATAGGCGTAACATCGTCGAGCAGGGTCGCATATCTTACCGGCGGAGGTCTGGCGCTGCTGTCGCTTATTACACTTGCCGCGGCTTTTATGTTTATGAAGCATTTCGGGACGCGGGCAATGGAACTGGAGGACGTAAACGATCTGCGCGATGAACGCCTTCACCTTGAGGACGAGCTGTCCACACGGATAAAGCTCGCGGAGAGCGAAAAAGAAGAGTTCAGGGAAGCCTGCGCAACGTACAAGGAAAAGGCGGACAAATGGGGACTCAATCCCTGCTTTGCCGTCAGACTGTTCGACGCAATACTTGACGAGTATGAAAAACTCAGAACGGAAAGCGCCGAGACAAACAGCGTATATATTAACCACAGGTCTGCTTACGACATGAAAATTGCCGATCCCGATACCGTAAGGGATGACGGCAGGGAAATCGACCTGCCGCTGAATTACGACGACGGGACTTTTGCGAAAATCAGGCAGGAGTGTTCGGGTTACGTAAGGGAAATGGAGAAAAGGTCCTCGGAGGTCCGCGAATCGCTTGCCGGTATACTGAGCCGGCATCGCTCCGCTACCGAGATAGAGGAGAAAATATGCGAGCTTACGCCCAAGTTGGAGGGCTACAAAAGAAAGTACGATGCCGTTTTAACAGCCATAGAGGGCATAAGAGCCGCGGAGGACGAGATGCGTCAGAGCGTTTTTCCGCGTCTCTCGGAGAGCGCCGGCGGATATCTTTCGCGGATAACGGCAGCCCGATACGGCTCGGTAGGGGTTGACAACGCACTCGGCATGACATTCACACCCGATGACGGACACGGGGGCAGAGTCGTGAGGGACGCGAGATACATGAGCGGCGGAACTGCGGACGCCGCGTACGTATGTCTCCGTCTGGCGCTAGCTGAACTGATTTCCGAAAAAAAACTTCCGGTCATTCTTGACGAGAGCTTGATCCGTCTTGACGACGGACGCATGTCGGACTGCCTTCGTATGCTGTCGGAAACCGGGCGCCAGATACTTGTGTTTTCTTCATCCGACAGGGAATCAAGGCTTGCCGAAATATCCGGCACTGTTGCGGAAAGAGTGCGCATATGAGAAGCTGCGCCGTTTGTTTTACAGGTCACAGAATCATTTCCGCGAACGAGCTGAAGCGGCTGAATGGCGTGCTGCCTGTTCTTGTTGAGAAACTGTATTCCGACGGGTACAGGGTGTTCTGTACAGGCGGTGCCATGGGTTTCGACATGCTAGCCGGCGAGGCCGTCTTAGAATTGAAGAACTCTCATAATGATGTGACGCTTGAAATTTTTCTTCCCTGTCGCGGAAGCAGTGACCGATGGCCCGCTGATCATAAAAAACGTCAGTCGTCCGTGCTTTCACAGGCTGAAAAGGTGAACGTTCTGTCGGATTACTATTACGACGGATGCATGATGGTCAGGAACAGAAAAATGGTTGATTCCTGCGGAATGTGCGTGTCTTATTGCTGCAGACTGTCGGGCGGCGGGACGTTCGGAACGGTCTGCTACGCGCTTGAAAAGGGTCTCAGGCTCATAAACATCGGGGAGAGAACAATATGAACAATTTGAAAAGATTACTTTGTCTTGTCTGCGCGCTAGCTGCCGTGCTGTGGATGGCAGGTTGCGGCAGACTGAAAATAACTGATGAAGAGGCTCTTGAAATTCTGAACGACCTCATTCCGAAGGCCGCAGTGATAAACGATATTTTTTTCGGCGCCGGTCTGCCCGTCGGCGGAGAAGTACCGGAGTCTGAAAATTCCGAGGCGCTGTATATTCCGGTCAGCCCTGATTCGCCGTATCAGAGCGTAAAGGCGATAAAGGATGCCGCCGAGCAGGTCTATTCCTCGGGTTATCTCTCTTCCGTCTATGTGTCGATGTTTGAGGGTACGAGCGCGAATGGCGAGGAGGACGCCGCTGTTGCGACGATAAGCCCGCGTTACAAGGAAATTGGCGGAGAACTCAGGATAAACGTCGGTTTTCCGTCATACAGCATCCGCAGGATAGAGTCCGTGCGCTCCGCGCATATAACGGGCAACGCGAGAAAACGTGTTACGGTTACGTGTTCATGCATTATACAGGGCTCAGACCGGGAAACTGAGCTGGTGCTATATCTGACGCAGGAAAACGGGCGCTGGCTGCTGCAGAGCCCTTCCTACTGACATGAAGAACGAAACTTTTGTCGCCGTATGTCTTTTCGGGCTTGAATCGCTGCTCGGCGGCGAGCTCGACGCGCTCGGATGCCGGAGAACGGAAACCATAGACGGAAGAATATGGTTCGAGGCGCCGATGGAATTTCTCCCGAAAATCAATATAGGGTTGCGGTACGCCGAGCGCGTCCTGCTGCAGGTCGGCTCGTTCCCGGTTTCCACATTTTCCGATCTTTTTGACGGGACGTACGGGCTTCCGTGGAACGAATATATCTATGAGGACGACGCTTTTCCGGTCAGGGGACACAGTATAAAGAGCGCGCTTAAATCCGTGCCCGACTGCCAGAGCATAATAAAAAAAGCCGTTGCCAAAAAACTCGGTCAGTCATACGGAATGCTGACTCTGCCGGAGAGCGGAACAAAAAAGCAGATCGATTTCTTTATTCTGAAGGACGTCGCCTACCTCATGATAGATACTACGGGTGAGCCTCTTCACAAGCGGGGATACAGGTCGGAAGCGACGGAGGCTCCGCTCCGCGAGACGCTCGCGGCGGCGATGGCGAAAATTGCGCGTCCGAGGGAAGACGTGCTGTTCTGGGATCCCATGTGCGGATCAGGAACGATAGCCGTCGAGGCTGCGATGATTGCAACGGACCGTGCGCCGGGACTTTACAGGAGCTTTGCTTCGGAAAGCTACGACTGGCTCCGTTTAACCGAATGGACCGAAGCACGCGAAGCGGGCAGAGCCAGAATCAAGAAATCCGATATACGCATAAACGCCTCGGATATTTCTCCCGAGGCCGTGAAAACCGCACGCAGAAACATCGAAAGGGCAGGCGTGTCCGGAAACGTTTCATGTTTTGTCTGCGACGCGCTGAAGATACGCCCGGAAGAGGGGAAAGGAACGATTGTCTGCAATCCGCCGTACGGCGAGAGACTCGCAACACTGAAAGAGGCCGAAAGGCTTTATAAAGCCATGGGCGCGCATTTTCTAACCTTCGGTACGTGGCACATTTACGTTCTGACGTCTGACGAATGCTTCGAAAGGTGTTTCGGAAGACGGGCAGACAAAGTCCGCAAACTTTACAACGGAATGATAAAATGCGGGTATTATCAGTATTTCAGGCATTCCTTATCCGAGAAAAATAATAAAAAATAATATTTTTTTCCAAAAAAGGTTGCACAATCCGGAATTTTATGGTATAATGTATAAGATGAAAGTCAGAAAGAATTTCTGCGACATTAAAATAAGAATTGAAAACAGTTCCCACATGTACGGAGGATATAGAAATGGGCTTCTTAAACAATTTTAAAAATCTGATCAATCCTGATGTAGACGACGACGATTACGTCGATGACGACGACTATATTGACGTTGCGGAAGACACTCCCGTTCAAACTGCAAAGCCGCAGCAGGCCACGCAGCGCCCCGGTTTTAATCAGGGCGGCAATCCGTTCGGCGGTTCGCTTGAGCTGAAGGTGGTAAAACCCGAAAAGTACGACACTGCCACAGCGGAAAAGATTGCCAATCACCTGCTGAACAAGAGGTCTGTGGTTCTAAATCTCGAGGCCACGAACAAAGAGTCCGCAAGACGTCTTATAGACTTTTTGTCCGGTGTCGTTTTCTCGATCGGGGGCTACATTCAGAGAGTGGCGACAAACACTTTTATCGCCGTTCCGGACAACGTTGACGTGTCCGGCGAGCAACTCGCCGAGGCAAAGAAACAGGACGAGACCGACCTGTTCTGAAACCGCAGTATCGTCCCGCCGGGCTACCGGCGGGACGGTTAAACATGCCTGCCCAAGCTCTGCCCATTCGCAGAGTGCTGCGCAGATGTCTGAAATCGGCATAAGACCGCGGATTATTCCGCCTGCCATAACGGACTGTTCGCAGTGCCGCGGCTTTTTATTTTACGGGGGAAAAAGATGGAAAATATATTCAGAATGCTCGGGTATATTGTCTACTATTTTCTTTTTGCGCTCGGAATCGCGCTCCTTTTGCGAGCCGTGCTGTCGTGGTTTGTTGATGACGAGGACTCGAGAATAATGCGGTTTCTCGAACTGATTACCGAGCCTGTAGTCATACTTGTGCGCGGAACGATGGGAAGGCTTTTCGAAAGCATTGCCTCCCCGATTGATATCTCGTATATAATTACGGTCCTTCTGGTGGAACTTGCCGCCGTGATTGTCAGAAATATAATTTAATCTGTTGTCCCCGTCCCGGGGAAGAAAGGAAAAAAATGCTTGCTCCGCATGAACTGAAAAACAAGGAATTTACAAAATCGCTCCGAGGCTACAGCACCGAGGAGGTCGACGAGCATATAGCGTTCATTATAGAAAAATATACCGACCTTTACAGGGAAAACGACGCCCTTGAGAAGAAGCTGAAGCTGACAGAGGCAAGGCTCGATTCCATGAAATCCGAGGAGGATTCCATCCGTTCCGCGCTCGTCAACGCTCAGAAGGCCAGCAAATCGATAATCGACGAGGCGAACGAACAGGCGGACGTTATAATACGCTCAGCCAAGACTAACTGCGACCGCCTCATATCCGAGATGAAAAAAAAGGTCGCCGCCGAAGAGGAAAAGCTTGAGATAGTCAGAGCCGAGACAAAGAGCTTCAAGGCGGCGCTGTTTGAGGTTTACGGGCAGCACATTTCCATGATAGAGGCGATCGCGCCCGAAATCGAGAGTTCTGAAACAAGCGCGGAGCGCGTCGAAGCGATGACGAAACTGGTTACAGACCGCATAAAGGAGGACCTTGACAAGCTGCAGTCGTCTACCCTCGGCGGAGTCGCCGCATTCGAGGAAAACAAAGAGACCGACGAAAAGGACGCTGACGTCACCGTCCCCGCCGAGGTTGTTATTCCCGATAATATTACCGATCCTGTTGTGAACGTAACAGCGGTGCGCGACGACGATCAGATTTCATTTGACGAGATAGCCGAGAAAGACAGCCAGCGCGAGGAGCAGACCGACGAAAAGGACGAATCTCTCATCGATTCGATACGCCGTATCAACGGCCAGGTGAACAGGAACACGCGAGACGACGACGAGGAGTTTCTTCGTCTGCTTCGCATGGCGTCCGGAAACGGCGACATGACCTCGACGGAGGCCTTTGAGATGGCATACGACGGGAAAAGAAAGGATTAACCGACAGACTGACCTATGGATTACGCAAAAACTTTGAATCTGCCGCGTACGGAATTTCCCATGAGGGCCAACCTTGCCCAGCGTGAGCCGGAAATGCTTGCGCGCTGGACCTCGCTTGACCTGTACGTAAAACTTAAAGAGAAAAACGCGGACCGCCCGCTGTTCATCATTCACGACGGACCGCCGTTTTCCAACGGGAAAATCCATATGGGGCATGCCATGAACAAGCTCCTGAAGGATTTTATCAACAAATATAAGTCCATGACCGGGTACCTTACTCCTTACGTTCCCGGATGGGACAACCACGGCATGCCTATCGAATCGGCTATAATAAAAAAGAACAAGCTTGACCGGAAGAGGATGTCTGTTCCGGAATTCCGTACAGCCTGCCATAAATTCGCGCAGGATTTCGTCGATATTCAGATGGATCAGTTCAAACGGCTGGGAGTCGTGGGCGACTGGGAGCATCCCTACCTGACGATGGACCCGAAATTCGAGGCAAGAGAGGTGCTCGTTTTCGGAGAAATGTACCGCAAGGGTTACATATACAAGGGCCTGAAGCCGGTTTACTGGTGCCCGAAGGATGAAACTGCGCTTGCTGAGGCCGAGATTGAGTATTCAGACGATCCGTGCACCTCGATTTATGTGAAATTCCGTCTTGAGGACGATAAGGGGAAGTTCGGAACGGACCCTGAAAACACGTTTTTTATTATCTGGACAACCACGACATGGACCCTCCCGGGCAACCTTGCAATCGCTGTCCATCCGAGAGAAAGCTACGCCCTTGTCAGGGCGGGACGCGAGAATTACATAATTGCCGAGGCGCTCGCCGAAAAGACCATGCGCGCCGGGAACGTCGGGAATTACGAAATTCTGCGCACGTTCAGCGGGTCTGAGCTTGAGTACATGACGGCAAGGCATCCGTTCCTTGACCGTCTGTCAGTAATCGTAAACGCCGATTACGTTACCATGGATTCCGGTACCGGCTGCGTGCATACCGCTCCGGGATTCGGCGCCGACGACTATATGACCTGCAGAAAGTATAATATAGACATAGTTGTTCCGGTCGACGACAGGGGGTATCAGACATCCGACGCCGGGAAATACGCCGGAATGTACTATGCCGAATCAAACGACGCAATTCTTGCCGATATGAAGGAAAGCGGTGCGCTGTTCGCCTCCGAGCAGGTCGTGCACTCGTACCCGCACTGCTGGAGATGCAAGAGTCCGATCATTTTCAGAGCCACGCCTCAGTGGTTCTGCTCGGTGAAGGCCTTCCGCGACAAAGCAATAGAGGCCTGCCGCGATGTCGAATGGATTCCCGAATGGGGAGAGGAGCGCATTTCGCAGATGATAAGCGAGCGCGCCGACTGGTGCATTTCGCGTCAGCGTCACTGGGGCCTGCCCATACCCGTGTTCTATTGCTCGGATTGCGGAAAACCGGTCTGCACCGAAGAAACCATAAACAGAATATCCGCCGTGTTCGGAGAAAAGGGCTCAAACGCCTGGTTTGACGAGGACACGGAAAAGCTGCTTCCTGAGGGTTTTTCATGCCCGTTCTGCGGAGGAAATAAATTCACGAAGGAAACAGACACCCTAGACGGATGGTTCGATTCAGGATCCACGCACTTCAAGGTACTAGAAGAGGATGGAATGAGCTGGCCGGCCGACCTTTATCTTGAGGGCGCGGACCAGTACCGCGGATGGTTCCAGTCGTCCATGCTCACCGCCGTCGGTGCCAGGGGGCAGGGCGCTCCGTACCGTCAGGTGCTTACGCACGGCTGGGTCGTCGACGGCGAGGGGAAAGCTATGCACAAATCCCTCGGCAATTCGATTGTTCCGGACGACATTGTTCCGAAATACGGCGCAGACCTTGTGCGTCTGTGGGTTGCCTCGTCCGATTATCAGGCGGACGTGCGCTGCTCTGATAACATATTCAAGCAGCTTTCCGAGGCTTATCGCAAAATCAGAAATACAATAAGGTTTCTGATGGCAAACATAGGCGATGCCGGGACAGACTTCGATCCGGATCGCGATATGGTAAATGTAGACATACTTCCGGGCATCGACCGCTGGATTCTCGCCAAGCTTAACCGCCTTGTCAGGACCTGCCGCGATGCCTACGACGCCTACGCTTTCCATATCGTTTACCACGAAGTGAGCGATTTCTGCACCGTCGAGCTTTCGAAACTGTATGCCGACATAACAAAGGACAGGGTTTACGTCGAAGGCACCGCTTCCGTCGAACGTCGTTCCGTGCAGACCACCATGTACATTGTTCTATCGACCCTGCTTCGTCTCTTTGCGCCTGTTCTTTCGTACACGACCGACGAGGCGTGGTGCATTATGCCGCATTCCTCTGCGGAGGACGGAAGAAACGTTCTGCTGAACGGTATGCCGTCATACAGGGAAGATTTCGAATTTGCCGATGAAGACAAATGGGACAGGCTCTTTGAACTCCGCGAGGAGGTCATGAAGGCTCTCGAAACGGCACGCGAAAACAAAAAAATCGGCAAATCGCTTGACGCGGACGTCACTATTCACACCGACGCCGAAACGGCTGAATTTCTTTCATCGTTTGGCGCGGAAACGCTGGAGACGGTGTTTATTGTGTCCGATGTTGAAACAGTCGCGGACGGAGAAAAATCAATAGATGTTTCATCCGCAAAGGGCGAAAAATGCGTTCGCTGCTGGAAATTCGTAACTGATTTCGTGAAAGACGCGGACGGTGACTGCCTGTGCGCGCGTTGCGCGAAAGTCGTGAACGGACAATGAGGCTGATTATCTGGGGAGTCGTCGCCGCGCTCGCGGTGGTGCTTGATCAGGTTTCCAAATCCATAGTCATCGACAGGCTGATGCCGGTTTCGGAGGCGGAGTTTATCCCCGGTTTCATTGGTTTCCGCTACTGCGAAAATACAGGGGCCGCGTTCGGAATGATGAAGGGTTTCCGCTGGGTTTTCATTGTTCTCTCGATCGTAGCGATAATCGGTATTATAATATATCTGATTGCGCGGCGCGGGACGGTGCATCCGCTCACGGGTCTTGCGCTTGCCATGATTGCGGGCGGAGGCATCGGCAATCAGATAGACAGGATTGCAAACGGATACGTCGTTGATTTCATCGAATTTCAGTTTGTCGATTTTGCCATATTCAACATAGCTGACAGTTTTGTAACGGTCGGCGCGTTGCTTGTGATTATCAGCGTCGTGTTTTTTGATAAAAATCTTCTTGGTGACGGGGAGAAAAGGAAAAAAGCGGACGTAAGCGACGGACAGGTGAAACCTGACTGATGGAAGAGCTTAAAAGACTTGACATATACGTGGCGGAACGTGAACAATTAACACGTTCCGCTTCTCAAAAACTGATAGAGGACGGCAACGTCACGGTAAACGGCAGGCCGTCAAAAAAGAATTATTTGGTGCAGCCGGACGACGCGGTTGACGTAAACGTTCCGGAAATGCTGCCCGACAGGGCTGTCCCCCAGGACATTCCGCTTGACGTTGTGTATGAGGACGACTGCCTTCTTGTCGTGAACAAGCCCAAGGGCATGGTAGTTCATCCTGCGGCCGGAAATCCCGACGGAACTCTGGTTAACGCGCTCCTGTATCACTGCGGCGCGTCGCTTTCGGGGATTAACGGTGTGCTCAGGCCCGGAATAGTCCACCGCATAGACAAAGACACGAGCGGTCTGCTCGTGGTTGCCAAAAACGATACGGCGCACGTTTCGCTTGCGGAGCAGATATCTTCGCACAGGTTTGAAAGGACGTATCTTGCCATGACGGTAGGCCACTTGAAGAATGAAAACGGCAGGATCTGCAAGCCCATAGGCAGGCATCCTGTCGACAGAAAAAGGATGGCGGTTGTGGCCGGAGGCAGGGAAGCCGCTACAAATTACGAGGTTCTTAAGCGCGTGAGCGGTTACGATATGCTGCGTCTGAGGCTTGAAACGGGAAGGACGCACCAGATACGCGTTCATATGGCCTCGGAGGGGCACCCGGTAATGGGGGACAAACTATACGGCGGCGGAAGAACAAGATTCGAAATCGTTCACGAAAAGCTACTCTGCGGACAGTGCCTGCATGCATCGTCGATAAGCTTCGTCCATCCGCTGAGCGGAGATTTCTTGCGGTTCGAATCGCCTCTGCCCGATTATTTCGCCCGCGTCATTGAGTTGCTTGAAAATGAACAATGATACAATATTTGAAAACGCGATAATTCTCAGCGATTTTGACGGAACGTTTGCGTATAAGGCTCCGGACAGGGATGTCGCTCCGCAGGAGGACAATTTGAGGGCGGTCGAATATTTTAAAACGCTCGGCGGGCATTTCACTCTGTCCACGGGGCGTCTGCCGGCGCTTCTGCCTAAAATCATGCCGTATTACAGAGAGGTTGTCAACGCTCCCATGATAATGGGCAACGGTTCGCTGCTTTTCGATCCGGAAACCGGCGAAATAATGGAAAAACATACCATACCGAGGGAGAGAGCCGAAGAACTTCTTGACGACGTGCTGACCAGATTCACTCCCAGAAAATGGTATTTTTACGGTTCGCACGGCGGGATGTGCAATCCGCCCACCGACGGGGACAGAGAGCTTCCGTACCGCTTCAAGATGAACTTTCTGTTCGGTTCGCCGCAGGACGCCGTGGCTTTTCGCGATTACGTAAGAGAAAGGCACGGCGCGCGGTTCAACGCGTTCCGCTCCATTCCAACGTGCTGCGAGATCGTAGACAGATCGGCGCTGAAAAGCGCTCTGGTCTCAAGAGTAAAGGAAATTCTGTCGCGGAGTGAAGGAAAAAAGGCGTCTGACTACCGCGTATACGTGGCGGGGGATTTTGAAAACGACCTGAACATTATTGAATGCGCTGACGTGTCGTTCTGCCCTTCAGACGCGCTGGACGAGGTAAAGGAAGCCGCGGATCACGTTCTCTGCAGCTGCAGTGAAGGGATATTGTTTCCGATGCTCGAATACATTGAAGAAAATGAGAGGATGCATAATAATGGGTGAAAGATTTTATCTGACGACGGCGATAGCGTACAGCTCGCGCAAGCCGCATATAGGAAACACATACGAGGCGATCATGGCTGACGCCGTGGCACGCTACAAGAGAAACCGCGGATATGACGTTTTCTTTCTTACTGGTACCGACGAGCACGGTCAGAAGATAGAGAACTACGCGAGAGAAGCGGGGATCAGCCCCAAAGAATACGTTGACAAGGTCGCCGGCGAGATAAGACGGATATGGGATCTTATGAACGTCAGCTACGACAAGTTCATACGCACGACCGACGGTTACCATGAAAAAGCCGTTGCCGGTATTTTCAGGCGTCTGTGGGAAAAGGGCGACATATACAAGAGCGAATACGAGGGATGGTACTGCGAGCCCTGCGAATCCTTTTTCACCGACACTCAGGCCGTGGACGGGAAATGCCCCGACTGCGGAGCGCCGCTTAAGAGAACAAAGGAGGAGAGCTATTTCTTCCGCATGAGCGCTTACCAGGACAGGCTGATGAAGTATATAGAGGATCATCCCGGATTTATCGAGCCGGAGGCACGCAAAAAGGAGATGATAAACAATTTCCTCAAACCCGGACTGCAGGACCTCTGCGTTTCCCGTACGTCGTTCAGGTGGGGGATCCCGGTTTCTTTCGACGACAAGCACGTGATATACGTCTGGATAGACGCGCTTTCCAACTACATAACCGCTCTTGGATACAATCCGGACGGGGACAGCGGCGAACTTTTTGAAAAGAACTGGCCGGCCGACGTTCATATAATCGGCAAGGACATCATGCGCTTCCACACCATCTACTGGCCTATCATTCTAATGGCTCTCGACCTTCCTCTGCCTAAAAAGATTTTCGGTCATCCGTGGCTGAACATCGGAACGGACAAAATGAGCAAATCGAAAGGCAATTCCATATATGCCGACGATCTTGCCGCAATAATCGGAGTCGACGCCGTACGCCAGTACGTGCTGAGCGAAATGCCGTATCTGAACGACGGCTCGATAACCTATGAGAACATAATAGCGAGATACAACAACGATCTCGCGAATACGCTCGGCAATCTAGTCAACCGCAGCCTTGCCATGGACAACAAGTATTTCGGCGGCGTGGTTCCGGAGAAAAAGCTCTCCGCAGATATAGACGGCGAATTTATCTCATTTGCGGAA
This sequence comes from Clostridia bacterium, assembly GCA_017618795.1. Lineage (GTDB taxonomy): Bacteria > Bacillota > Clostridia > Oscillospirales > CAG-272 > Colimorpha_A. The sequence continues at coordinate 35,066 of JAFZTO010000025.1, forward strand.
AACTGCCGCGACACCATGTTCGGGCAGATGGACACCTATCACATAGCGGAGGCGTGCGACACTGTTTTCTCGCTGTTCCGCCGCGCAAACAAGTATATCGACGAAACGACCCCGTGGACGCTCGCTAAAAACGGCGAAACCGACCGTCTGTCTGACGTGATCTACAATCTGCTGGAGACCATAAGGCTCGGGGCTGTAATGCTTGAACCGTTTATGCCTGCAACGTCGGAGAAAATTCTCGCGCAGCTCGGCACGGACAGGCGCGGATATGATTTCGGAGGCCTTGAAAGCGGTGCGCATATCGGCACGCCGGAGGTGCTTTTCAGCCGTCTTGACGAAAAAGAAACGCTTGAGAAAATGCATCCCGCCGAAAAGCCCGTTCAGCAGCGCCCGGACGATGTCTGCGAGCAGATAGGAATCGACGGTTTTATGAACGTGGAGCTCCGCACCGCGCAGATTGTCGCCTGCGAGAGCGTACCGAAAGCAAAAAAGCTGCTTCGTCTTGAACTTGATCTCGGCTACGAAAAGAGAACGGTCGTTTCGGGAATCGCGAAATGCTACAGGCCCGAGGACCTGATAGGCAAAAAGATAATTGTCGTCGCAAATCTCAGACCCGCCGTGCTGTGCGGAGTCGAGAGCAACGGAATGATACTCGCCTCGGGCGAGGACGATAAAATAAAGGTCGTGTTCCTTGACGGCGACACGCCGCTCGGACAAAGAGTACATTGATTTACGGCAGAAAGGGGTTTTATCTTCTTTCTGCCTTTTCAGGGAGGAAAAAATGCCGCTGTTTGACACTCACGCGCATTATTATGATGAAAAGTTCGGTTCGCCGGAAGAACAGGAGACGCTCCTTTGTGACGTTTTGAAGGAGGTCCCGCGAATAATAAACTGCGGCATTACGCCTTCAACCTCGGAAATCTGTCTCGGATGGGCGAAAAAACACGCAGGTCTATTCGCCGCGTGCGGACTTCATCCCGAAAACATATCCGGGAGCAGGGCGGAAAACACAAAAATGCTTGACCAGATTTCGGGAATGCTTGACGACCCGGAATGCGTCGCGGTTGGCGAAATAGGCCTTGACTACTACTGGACCTCCGACAACAGAGAAGAGCAGAAATCCGTCTTTTCGTCACAGCTCGACATGGCGCTTGAAAAAAAGCTGCCGGTAGTTATTCACGACAGGGAGGCGCACGGCGACTGCCTCGACATTGTTTCGGGGTTCAGGGGACGCGGGCTCAAGGGAGTCTTTCACAGTTTCAGCGGCTCGCCTGAAACGGCAAGAGAACTGATAAAGCTCGGCTTTTACATATCCTTTTCGGGGGTCATAACCTTTAAAAACGCCGTAAAGCCGGTCGAGGTGCTTAAAATCCTGCCTGAGGACCGCATCCTTGCCGAGACCGACTGTCCGTATCTCGCCCCCGTTCCGTTCAGGGGCAAACTCAACGATTCACGTCTGATGAGACATTCCGTGGCAAAAATAGCGGAGATAAGGGGAACCGGTTTTGACGAAATGGTGCGTATCACCGAGCGCAACGCCGTTTCGCTGTTTGAAAAATGTACTGTATTAAATCCCTAAAAGGAGACGTATAAAATGGAGAAAATCATTAACTACAAGAATTTACGGAGCTTCGCATACAGCAACGACATGCTGATAAGCGGAGAAATAAGGGGGATAGTCCTCGATTTCTTCGGTCTCGGCGGTATGGCAATGTTCGGGCAGGACCCCGGTGACGCGCTTGAATACGCAAGGGAAAACATTATGTATGTTGTCCCTTATTACAACCCCTGGTCGTGGATGAACAGACAGTCTGTCGGGTTTACCGACGAGATCATCGGAGTGCTTTGCGAACAATACGGTCTTGACGATACGGTGAGGATAGTCTCAAGCGGCGGATCCATGGGCGGCCTTGCGTCCATAGTTTATTGCGCCTATGCGAAGATAACTCCCGTCGCATGCGTGTCGAACTGTCCGGTATGCGATCTTGTTTACCATTTCGACGAGAGACCGGATCTCCCGCGCACCATCTACAGCGCACTCGGTGAATACGAATGCACGCTTGAGGAGGCGCTGCGCAGCTGCTCTCCGCTTCACCTTGCAGACAGACTGCCGCACATTCCTTACACGGTTTTTCACTGCGAAAGGGACACTGCCGTTTTGATAGAAAAGCATGCGATCCCGTTTGTGCGGGAAATGGAGAAAGAGCACGATATTACCCTCGTTACCGTTCCGCTCCGCGGTCACTGCGACCTGTCCGCGGATGCAAGAGTGGAATACAGACGTGCAATAATGCGCGCTTTTGAACCGTAAACGGCAATCGGCGGGTACCGAATTACGCAAAATTCCGGCCGGCAACGATTTTTCAGTTCCGGCCTTTTTGCAAAAAAGCTGTTCAAAAACATAATCTGACGGTTATAACGGCAAGCCGTTGCCGTTCACGCATAAAACTATTCTGCTTTTTTATTATTTCCAGAATGTATAACATCTTTACCAATTTCTCTATTTACCATTTTTAAACGATAGTGTATAATAATATAAAAAACCGATGGGGTGTTTTATGGAAAGACTCATTGAAAAACTTCAGTACCCTAATGTAAGAGAAGTATCGATAAAAAACGGTTTCTGGCCGGCAATTATCAAAAAGACTGCGGAAATCACTCTACAGGACGTATGGACAAAATACGAAAAAGACAATTCGAAACAGAATTTTCTGAATGTAATCAACCGCACTTCGCCTGACCATTTCAACGGCAATCCGTGGCAGGACGGAATGATTTATGAGATTATTTGCGGTGCGTCCGATCTTTTTTCATCGTTTGAAGACAAGATTCTTGAAACAAAGATAGATGAGTTTATTGAAATCATAAAAAAAGCTCAGGATACTATTGGAGACGGTTATATCAATACGTTCACTCAATCCAGGATGCCTGATAGGAGATTTGGTCAAAACGGCGGCTTTATCGTAATTCAGCACGATTTGTACAACGCCGGCTGCCTTTTTGAGGCAGGCGTTCATAATTACCTTGCCACTGGGAAAAAGGCTCTTTTGTCAGTCGCGGTCGGAATGGCAAACTACATCTGTTCGGAAATTGGATATCCTCCGAAGAAGAACATAGTATCGGGTCATCCTATGGTCGAACAGGCCACTGTGCAACTGTACAGATTATTTAAAGAGAATCCGTTGCTTGCTCATGAACTGAATGCAAAAACGGATGAATATCTTGAACTCGCCAGATTCTGGGTAGATTATCGCGGCGTTCATGAGGGACGGGCATCTTTTCCGCACAATCTGAGAGAGTATTGCCAGGATCACCGTCCTCTTCGCGAACAGAAGGAGGCGGTCGGTCACGCGGTCAGGGCGGCCTTGCTCTATTACGGACTCGCAAAGGTCGCAAATGAAACAGATGACAGCGAACTGTTTTCCGCTTCTGAAGCGCTGTGGAAAAATGTTACAGAAACAAAAATGCATGTCAACGGAGGAATCGGCGCGGTTGCATACGAAGAACAGTTCAGTTACCAGTATGACTTGAGGCCGAACGCGTATCTTGAGACCTGCGCAGGAGTGGCTCTTGCCTTTTGGGCTGCCGAAATGCATCGCGCGTACGGGAAATCGTCTTTTTTCGATGTTTTTGAACGCGTGTTAAGCAACAACGTTTTAGCTTCAGTATCTGAAGACGGCAAAAAATACGCCTATGTCAATCCTCTTATAAACGACGGAAACTCAGGACGCTGGGACTGGCATCCGTGTGCCTGCTGCCCTCCCATGTTCCTTAAAATGATCGGCTCGCTCAAAACCTATATTTTCTCGTATACCGACAGTGACTTGTATGTAAACCTTTACATAGACAGCTCACTTTTCAATGACAAATACGATGTTGATTTTGAAAACGGGAAAATGCGTTTCAATAAAATCCCGCAGCGCGGATGCGCGGTTCATTTCCGAGTTCCGGACTATGCCGACGATTTTGCCGTTTCCGTTAACGGTAACCGGGTCGGGCATACGGTAACCGAAGGATATGCGACCCCGTGCGTTGAACTCTCGGCAAACGACGTAGTCGAAATATCGTTTAATGAAAACATACTTATAGAAGAAGCTCACCCGTATGCCAGAGAAAACATATACGGATTCCAGCCGATTTCAGGCGTTTCAATAAGAAAAGGACCGTTTGTGTACTGCGCCGAAGGCGTAGACAACGGCAATAATCTGGATTTCATCATATCAAAGGATTCAGAACTTGTAATTGATTCCGACGATACAATAACCGGCAATACGGTTGACGGAAAGACATTCAAACTGATCCCCTACTTCAGATGGAACAACAGAGGAAATTCTCCAATGAAGGTATGGCTCGGATATGAAGGAAAAACAGCCTGTGTTAATCTTGCGGGTTGGGAAGGTTTGTTATACAGAACCTGGAAAAAAGCAAGATCCGTCGAATAGCTGTTTCCAAAGCAGATATGCAAAAAATCCCGATTTACGCTAGTTCCCATAAGGGTGTTTTTAGTGTTTTTCGCGGTTTCGGTTAGGACGGACAGTAAAATGCCCGTCCTTTTCCGTTTTGTCCTGCAACCGTTGTCTATGCGTTTTTTGCCCTGTATCCGACCGCATCCAACTGATCCACGGAGAATATGTTTCCGATGAACCTGAAATAGATGTCGATCTGCTGGGGCGACGTTTTGCAGTGCGGTACCTCGCGTTCGTGGATTACGATCTTTGAGATAAACGTTCGGAGTATCGTGGGCGTCAGCTCACGTATCACTGTATACTTCTGCGCCGCGTCAATAAACCGCTGGGTGTCGGTTGCCTTTTCTTTCAGTGAACCTATTTCTTTCTCCAGCACCGGAAGGCGATTCTCAAGAGCGATCTTTTCGTCCGTATAATCGCCTGACAGGATACGGAACTGCTCGTCGCTGATGCGCCCGAGAACGTTGTCCTCGTACAGCCGCTTGAACAGGGCTGTCAGTTCCTGTATGCGGCGTACGGCACTCTCGTGCTCTGAGATCTTCAGCTTCAGCTCGCGGTCATCCTGCTCTCCCGCGTGTTTGCGGATGTACTCGGCAAATTCACCGGTTCTCATACGGGCATAATACAGAGCGCGGTTGATCTCTTCGGTAACGATCTCGTCGAGCAGTACTTCTCGTATCGCGTGAGGCGAGCATTTGTCGTAGCCGAGGTGCTTGTTGTAACGACTGCAGTAAAAGTGGAATTTGCTGCTGTCGATGCATCTGCCTCTTTTGAAATAGAGC
>JAFZTO010000026.1 GCA_017618795.1 Clostridia bacterium
CCTTTACGTACGCCTGCCGCAGACTGAAAGCTGCCCCGATAAAGACCGAATCCTTTACACTGACCGGCGCCGATGCTTCTTTCGAACGAACAATCTTTATCTTCGAAAAAACCGGTCCCACTCCGCCCCAGTTTCCCAGAAAAGCGGGAATTCCCGCCAAGAATCCTCTTTGCTGACATCACGGCCCGCCAACTTCTTCCTTGTTTTGGCGGGCCTTATAAGTTATAATAAGATGCAAACTCTAAAAACGGAGGTATTTTAATTTGCTTTACGATCATGTAACCGGAAATATCCACTCATTCGACCCGAATTGTCACGTCGAACTGCGAGCGCAGATAAACAAAACCCGCCGCGCTTCAATGCTCTCGGGAAGCCTTATCGGAAACTCCCGCAACGAAGCTTCCGGCGTCTGCTGCCGCGTTTACAAGAACGGGTTCTACGGGTTCGCTTCGTCCGCGGAGTACACAGACGCCTCCTGCAAGGCCGTCCTTAACGCCGCGACAAGCAACGCCGACTTCCTGGCAAGGCACGTTTTTTCCGACAAGCCGAGAATCGCGCCGTTAGCTTCCGGAGAAATCCGCGTTTCCGAAGATTATTCCGACCCGGAACAGAAATATTTTATTGACTTTATTAAAGAAGTCGACAGCTACGTCAGTTCGAAGTATCCGTCGCTTATCAGCCGCATTGTCTCTGCTTCCGCGGAGTCATACGAAAAGATTCTCGCGGTTGCCGACGGCTACTGCACGCACTCTATTCTGCCCCGCAGCTATATTTACGTTGTGATGTCGGCGGAAGACAACGGCGGTCAGCCGATAGAGCTCTACGAGGTGTTCGGCGGTTTTGGATCATTTGACATGAATTTCACCGATTCTTCGGCGCTTCACGACAAAATCGACCGCCTTTACGAGCATCTCTGCCGCAAAAAAGAGGCAGTTTACGCCTCTGCGGGTATCAAAACCTGCATTCTCGGGCCTATGATGTCGGGAATGCTTGCACACGAAGCCGTGGGTCATACTGTTGAGGCAGACCTGGTCCTTGGCGGATCGGTGGCAGGACCGAACCTCGGAAAAGTTGTTGCATCTGACAAAGTATCTCTCGTAGACTTCGCGCACACCGCTTTCGGAAAGCCGGCTCCGCTCCCGGTTTACGTCGATGACGAAGGAACCAAAGCCGACGATCAGCTTCTTATCGACCGCGGCGTCCTGGTCGGGTTCATGAACAACCGCGAATCCGCGCTTCACTTCAACATGACCCCCAACGGAAACGCACGAGCCTACGCATTCTCGGACGAACCCCTGATTCGAATGAGAAATACGGCCGTTCTTCCCGGAACCGACAAGCTTGAAGACATGATCGCTTCGATTGACGACGGCTACTATCTCATCAACTCGAACAACGGGCAGGCGGACACGACCGGCGAGTTCATGTTCGGCGTCACGCTCGGGTACGAGATCAAACACGGAAAGATCGGCAACGCCATTAAGGACACCACAATTTCCGGCGTTGCGTTCGATATGCTCAAAACCGTCGACATGGTCTCCGACGAAATGGAGTGGTCCAGCAGCGGTTTCTGCGGCAAAAAGCAGCCGATTCCTGTCGGCATGGGCGGTCCTTCAATACGCTGCAAAGTCAACGTCGGAGGCAGGTAACTAACTTCTTTTGTTCTATTTATAGGTGAAAATATGCTTTACAAAACAATAACGTTTGATCAAATCGAAAACGAGGAACACCGCACTACCATCTCTTATCTGCGCAACGTCCTCAGGCGATGTGTCGACAATCTCGTAAAAGCAGGCGCGACACGCTACATCTGCTCCGCCTCCAAGTCTGTCAACAACGAATTCAACGTGGACGGCGGCGAATTCAGTCTCTTCAGGACGCAGTTTTCCGACAGCCTCTCGCTCACGGTCTTCATCGGCGACAAAAAAGGAACCGTAAATCTCAACAGCTTCGAAGACAGCAGCCTGGACGAAGCCGTTGAAACCGTAATCGCGTCCGCGAATGCCGCAGAACCGGATCCCGACTGGCAGGTCGCTCCCCGTGAGGAACCCACTGTTTTCGTCGGCGGCGCGGTTGTAGGCGACAAAGAACGCCTGTTTGAACGGTTCAGAGAGTTCATGGAAACCGTAAAAACGGACTATCCGCTGATTATGATGGAGCAGGCCATCACGAACCATGCATCCTGGTGCAGCGTTTATGTCAACTCATCAGGCACTGAATTTGCAACCATCGGCGGAAATTATGACTTTGAAATCATGTTTTCCGGTCATGAAGGCGACAACGCCTCCTCTTTTGTGGTCGAAGGTATTTCCGAAAACTCGCTTGACACGCCTTTTATAGAAAAGGGACGCATTGCGGCCGTTCTTGACGAAACGCAGCGCCAAATCTACACGAAGACGTTCGACGGCAAGTTCACAGGCACCCTGCTGGCGCCTCCCGCCCTTCTGGCGGACCTGCTTTTCAGCGCTATCGGGAATTTCACGTCAGATACCGCGATTATAAACAAAACTTCGATCTGGCTCGACAAAATCGGCAAGCAGGTGGCGGATCCCCGTCTCACCGTGTCTTTCAACCCTTCAGACGAACGAATCGTCCACAACGAAGCTTACTCTAACGAGGGCTACCGCTCGAAAGATTACGATCTCATTAAAAACGGAACGCTGACCGGGTTCACGATTTCGGCATACACCGCCAACAAAACCGGCTTTGACCGTGCGCCCAACGACTCCGGCGCGATTATCGTAGCTCCCGGCGACAAGCCTTTGGACGAAATGATCGCTTCAATTAAACGCGGAATATTCGTCGGCCGGTTTTCCGGCGGCTCGCCGTCAATTAACGGTGATTTCTCGGGCGTTGCGAAGAACAGTTTTCTCATCGAAGACGGCAAGATTACATCAGCCCTTTCAGAGACAATGATCTCCGGAAATCTCGCGGATCTGCTTTTCAATATCATCGATATTTCCAAGGAAACAGTCGAAAACGGCGGGGCCGTTCTCCCCTATATTTCGTTCGACAATATTACGATTTCAGGAAAGTAAAAAATCGGGATTTTGAAAAACTTGAATTGCGATTTTTGCCTATTTTTAGGCAAATAAACAATTGTTCCACGTGGAACAATTTTGAAAAACGGCATTTTTTATGGTTTCAATCAGGCTTTTTGACTACACCGAAAGCGGCGTTCCGGTATATTCTTACACGATGAAAAACCGCAAAAATGAATCGGTTGAGATACTTAATTTCGGTGCGATAATCCGCAGGATTTCCGTTCTTGACAAAGCCGGAAAACTGCGGGATATCGTGCTTGGATTTGACGACGTTAAGTCCTACATCGGTTCCGACACTTATTTCGGCGCTTTTATCGGTCGAGTCGCAAACAGAATATCCGGCTGCAAGTTTTCGCTTGAAGGACAGATCTATACGCTCTATGACAACAATAACGGCGTTTCTCTCCACGGCGGCAAAAACGGCTTTGACACTTTAAATGTCATTGACCTTTCCGTCAAAAAACTTTCGCCCGAAAGCGCCGTTTCGAGAGGGGCGGTTGACATCCTCGAAACCACGGCGAAAAACGCGATAGTATCAACGGCGAAAAATGCAGGTTACAAATGCAATTTCTACGATGACTCTTTCTATACATCAATTATTTTCAACTGCGCGAAAATCGATATAAACATCCGCAAGGGAATTATGTGCCTTGCCAACTGGAACGGTGAAGCGAAGGATGAATTCGGCGGTTATTATTCCGCCGTTTACAGACCGATGAGCGTGCGCTTCGGCGAATACCCCGAAAACGTCACGGAGCCGTATTATCCGTTCGACTCCGCCAAAGCGGGCGAATATTTCGCCGCGGCGGGCTGTATAAAATCGGATAAATCGCTCACCGATTCTCAGGGCAAGGCGCTCGGATACACGGTTTACTGCCTCTCCGACGGCAAGGACGCTCTCTCAAAGGTCATAAACAGTTTTGTCGCGTCGCTCAAATCCGCGGGCATAGAGCTGACCGTAAAATGCGTCAGTGAAGAGGAGTATTCATCATCACTCGAAAAGCGTTCAGCCGATATTTGGAGCGGCCCCGTTTATGATTCGCAGTCGAGCGATAAATACGATTACTACCACACAGGCGGTAAATACAATTACTCCGGCGTGTCGGACGAAATGCTGGACCTCGAACTCGAGGAACTGCGGGTGGCTACGGACTATTCAGAAAGGTGCCTCAAAACGGCGCTCATGCTCGGCAATGTAATGGAACTTGCCGCGGAACTGCCGCTCTACCAGCAGAAAACAATAGTTGTTTACAATAAAAGCGTGATTGACGAAAACTCAATTCCGCTCGATTCGGACCCTCAGGGGTGCAGATATATCATAAGGGCATTGCAACCCGCAGAATAATTGAAAGGAAGTTCCGATATGGCAAAAATCATTCCGTTGTCAGCGGCCGCGGACGCGGCGGCGTATTTTCTCAGGTCAAAAAGAATTGACCCCTCAACGGCGGCTAAAAGGGCGCGCAATGCCGTAAAACTTAATATCGACCTCGGCGAGAAGTTTTCAAACTCCGCCGCTCTCACCCCTCCAATGGGTTGGTCGAGCTGGAACCTTTTCCGCAACAAGATTAACGAAAACCTGATTTATGACACCGCCAAGGCGATGAAAGACAGCGGTCTTGCCGACTGCGGCTATGTATATGTAAATCTCGACGACTGCTGGCAGTCATCCATGCGTGATGAAAACGGCAGGCTTCAGGGCGATTTTGCAAACTTCCCTTCGGGAATTAAAGCCCTTGTCGAAAAGGTGAACGCCCTCGGTCTGAAACTCGGCATTTACAGTTCAAACGGCACGCTCACCTGTGAGGACCTGCCCGCGAGTCTGGGCAACGAGGCGAAGGACGCCGAAACCTTCGCGAGATGGGGAATAGAGTATTTCAAATACGATTTCTGCCACAATGTTCCTATTCCCTCCCGCGCCCCCTGTATTGACGCTATAGCGATAAGCAGACCCGGCTCTGAGAATGAAAAGGTTTACGGTTCAGAGCTTGCCTTCCTTTCGGGCGGCGCGAAAATCGTTGAGGATTCCCAGCTTTCCAGCGGCAGATATATAGACGGCCTTTCCGGCAACGCCGGAGCGGCTGAATTTGTCGATGTTGAGGCGGAGGAGGACGGCGAATACATTCTCACTCTCTGCCTTCGCAAAAAGAGCAACAGCAACAAATACGCCGACATTCTCGTAAACGGCACGGATATTTACAGCGTCACGGTTCCCGCCACGAGAGCGCCTTCGTCCGAGGGCAGGCACCAGATTAAAATAAACCTTAAAAAAGGCAAAAACACAATAAAGATTTACAACCCCGTGGGCTCCAGATTCGACAGCGCCGCGAAGCAGTATATTAAAATGGGCCGGGAACTCAAAAAGGCGACAGCGAAGGTCGCCGCCGAAACGGGCTGCCCCGAAAAGCCGATAGTCTATTCAATCTGCGAATGGGGTCTCAACCTTCCCTGGACCTGGGCATCCCACGCGGGCAATCTCTGGCGCACAACTCCCGATATAAAACCGTTCTGGGCTTCTGTGCTCGGCATTTATGAAATAAACGTAAATCTCTGTAAGCACGCGGGTCCCGGCACCTGGAACGACCCCGATATGCTCGAGGTGGGCAACGGCAGTCTGAGTTATGAGGAGAACAAGAGCCATTTCACGCTCTGGTGTATGATGGCGGCTCCCCTTATTCTCGGCAACGACATCCGCTCATTCCTGAGGCCGGACGGCACTCCCAACACGGAAAACCCCGCCTACAGAATAGTCACGAACCGCGATGTTATAGCG
>JAFZTO010000027.1 GCA_017618795.1 Clostridia bacterium
GGAACCGTTTCTTCCGCCCGTGGGACGCCGGATACGACTGGCTCTGCCGCCGTTTCAACGGCAGCCTCGAATGGACCTCGAAACATCCCAAGACGCTGGTCGTCCTGATTCTCGCCGCCGCGCTGGCAGCGGCGTTTCTGGTCAATATCTTCAGTTCGCCCGAAACCAGGTTTATGGTCGTTTTCTTCACTCTGCTGCAAAACGTCAGCATCGCCGGAATCAACGGCAATATGCAGAATATTGTGTATTCCGTTGTCCCCGAACAATGCTTTGTACATGCTCAGGTCATTAAAAACAGCATTGCGGGTATTGCAGGCTTCCTGGCTTCTCTGATCTCGGGGAAAATCCTGTCTGTTATTCAGGGCGGAGGAAACACCTTTTTCGGTATGAGAGTTTACGGGCAGCAGATTTTCTCCGCGTTCTCCTTCGCCGTTACGACGGCGACAGTCGCGTATATGACCTGCGTTATAAAAAACCCCTCGGTCCGTGACGGTAAATAAAAAGATCTTTTACCCTCTTTCATACCCCTGAAAAAGAGGCACGGCACATGCTCTGATGTCTGTTCCCGATGTCTGTTCCGCCAAACGGGTTTTGAAGCGACAGCATACAAAAGTCTTTCGCTTCCTTTCTTCAGAAAGGAAGAAATAAAATACATAAAGGAAAAAAACATGAACATCACAGGTGACTGGAAAGTAAAAAAGGTCCTCTCGTTCGGAGAGGACGGAATAAAGTACATCCCTATTGAGGATGCGGTGGCAAAGGACCCGGAAAACAGCCAGATGGCAGCTAATATGATCCTTCGTTTTGCCGACGACGGGAAATACTATGTCATGTGCGCCATTCCTGAAGGGGCCGACGTCGAGGAGGTCAGGGAACATATCAGCAAGAACGGCGGCTCAATTATCGACGACAAGTATTTCGCCGACAAGCCGAAGGAATGGAAGGAGATCGACGGAGTGCTCAAATACGATTCGGGCGAGCACGGCACCATACTGGACGTCCCCGTCGACCCCTGGAAGGAATTCAGCTTCGACGAGGAGGGGCTCCTTACCTTTATGACCATGTTCAAGTTCGAAAAGGTGGAAGAATGACAGCTCAAAACACTGTTAAGAAAAAGAAACCCTGGAAGACCGCGCTTATTATTCTCGCCGGCATTGTTCTCTTTGCGTTTGCTTTTCTTGGCCCGGCAGGGTGCGCTGTTTTTGTAGATCTTATAGGAGAAAGGGTCCCGGATCTTTCCGGGCTGGAAATTGAAGAAGCCAGAAACAAGGTTTATATGTTCCAGCTCGTCGTTGAATACGAGCATTCAGACACCGCAGCAGCCGGAATAGTCATCCGGACTCAGCCCGAAGCGGGAAAACGGGCTAGATACGATTCAAAACTGACCGTTTTTGTCTCTTCAGGTCCCGAAACGATAAAGGCATCGGCCGTAACCGCGGACTGGGAGCAGATCGGATCATCTCCGGACAGCTGGAATGCTCTTGAAGCTTACGTCACCGGAGATTATCTCTATATCCTCTGCGAGGCGACCTTCGGGACGGGTTTCAGCCTGAAGGGCAGGGGCCAGGGCTACGCTAGTCAGTCGGTATCCTTTGAAAAGCAGGTTCCCGTTATGATTCTTGCCCCCGACGCAAGCCTGCTGCCACAAGGGAAACACGTACCCGCCGGAGAAGCGTTCAGTTTCATCATAAAAATACCCGCCTCTCATTTCGAAACTGAAAAACCGAATCATATCATCTGTAAAATAGGTTGCCTGATCGGCGACGTTCAGTCGGAGATAACGGTCTCCTTCGGAATTTTCTGGTAAAATGAAGTATCCCCGCCGGACAGGCGGGGATTTCTTACTTTATTTATCACGACAGACAGACCGCGCGCAGAGCGGATTCTCGTAAAGCTTTCCGTTGCCGGCAAAATAGTTGTACGAACGGCAGCCTCCCGCGCATACGCATCCGTAAACGCACGAGGCGCATTTGCCTGTCAGCATCTCGGGGGTAAATTTTCGGTTATACGAGAAGGCCTCGGGGTCCTCCCAGATCTGACGGAGCGGTTTTTCCCTCAGATTGCCTTCGTTGAAGCGCTCGTCGTACATGGACTCGCATCCGCGCACGTTGCCGACGCTGTCGATGCCTATTGAGCTCAGTCCCGCGGAGCAGCCCTCGAAATATGCGCCGTCCCGTCCGCGGAGCACTCCCTCCTCCGGAGTGTAGTAGCCTATGTTGTCGGCGATCCCGAGCGCAAACGGCGCCTCCGGGGCGGTGCGGGCAACAAATCTTATGACCTCGCCCGCGTCGAATCTGACGTCCACGCCCTTTGCCGCGTTGCCCATCGGCGAGCAGGCCTGTATCTGCCAGGCAAATATCGGCAGACCTTTAAGAATTTCATAAAACTCGCCGAGCCGCGGTGCGTTGTCGGCGCGCAGAGCGCTTATCACCGACACGGGAATGCCAGCTCCGGTCAGCGCGTCTATGGCCTTCATAGCCCTGCCGTAGCTCCCTTTCTGGCGGAAGGCGTCGTGGACCTCTTCCACACCGTCGACCGAGACCGCGACCGATTCGATGTTTACACTCTTAAGAGCAGAGATTATGCTCTCCGACATGGTGAATCCGTTGGTTATAATGCAGGTCTTGATTCCCCGGGAGGTCAGGGCGTCCGCGATCACGTCCCAGTCGTGCCGCATGAACACCTCGCCGCCTATCATCGAGACCCGCCTGCATCCGAGCTCCGAAAGCTGTGCGGCCACGCGCAGGCACTCGGCGGTCGAAAGCTCGTTTTCCCGCGCCGTGCCGCCGGACGAGCCGCAGTACGCGCATCTGAAACAGCACTTCAGCGTGATCTCCCATACGGCGCTGCGCAGTGCGTAGGGGAAAACCTGTTCCGTTTTACCGTTCATCGTTCACCTTCGTGCCGCATTCGGGACAGAATTTCTCGTTTCCCGACAGGGGATTTCCGCACTCGTGGCAATATTTCTTTTTTCCGGATTTGTCCTCCGGCGCCTTTGCGGGTGCCGCCCGCATTTCTCCGTTAAAAGGCGGAGCGGCGTAAACGGCGAAAAAGCGCGGTTCGGGCTCCGGCCCCGCGTACGCACCGGCGGTAAGCGGAGAAGGAGCCTTTTCTCCTCCCTCTGCCTGTTTGACGGGTTCGCTTCCTTCAAAATATTCGGGACCTGCGTATACAGGCGCCTGAATACCGTTTTCCGGAGACCTTCGGCGCGCGAAATATTCCGGGCCGCCGTATACAAGTCTCATTTCCGGAATTTTTTCGGGGCGGAACGGCGTCCGTTCGGCGGGTGATTCGCGGATCTCGCTGTCCACGCCGGTTTCCGGCGCGGTCTCCTCCGGAATCTTTTCTCCGAAATATTCGGGACCTGCATACACGCACCCGGGCTGAATGTCTTCTTCCGGAACCTCCCTCTCCTCAGGTTCCTCTGCCGTTTTCTCCCCGAAGTATTCGGGACCTCCGTAAACGTCTATTATATCAGTTTCGTCCGGCCTGTTTTTCGGTTCCGGTCCCGCGTAGACCCTGCCGAAATATTCAGGGCCCGCGTACACGCACTTAGGGCTTCCTCCGCGTCTGAATATTTTAGCAAAAACCTTTTTTATTCCGGGGTATCTTTTCTCGCTCATTTGTTTTCGCTCCTCGTTTATCCTTATGTGTTAAAGTCACAATGAAATTCAGGTATATTATAGCCGTTTTTTCCGCGTTTGTCAAGACCGTATGCCTGTTTGACGCCGTTTTCGGCTTTTTTCCCGCGTTTTGCCCCGTCTCTATTGACAAAACCGGCAGTTCGTGGTAAAATAATAATGTTATTCACAGAACAAATTCTGAAAGGTTGTATTAATATGAAAAGAACAGTCGCCTTTACCGCCGCGCTCCTTGCGCTTATCCTCGCCCTTTCATCCTGCGCCTTCACAAAAAGGCTGATTGAAGCCCTGCATGAGGAATATGCCGGAACCGATGAAACCGCTGCCGCACAACCCTCGACGGACATCACGCCATCAACAGAAACAGAAACAGCATCGCACAAACACAACGTCGTTTCCATACCCGGCAAAGCCGCGACCTGCACCGAAGACGGGCTGACGGATGGTGAGATATGCTCCGAATGCGGAGAGATCCTCATCGCTCAGGAGGTTATACCCGCGCTCGGTCACGATCCCGTCGAAAACCCCGAAACCTGCGTCAGCCCCGAATGGGATAAAGACGGGCGCACCGCCGACACCGTGTGCGCAAGGTGCGGCATTGTTTACAACGAAGGCGCAACAATACCCCGCACGTACGCGCGCATAGTCGAGACATTTTTCAAATGCGTGCTTCAGGCCGACTACAACCCGCTTCCGCTCGAAAGCGCGGCAGATCTCGGACTCGGGCTCGTTGAGGACTTTGTGTTTGCCCTTGCTCCCCATTACGGCTACGACCTTACCGCTTTCTACCTTGGGCCGAACGAAAACGATATCGATTCCTACGCCTGTTCAAAGGCGACGTTCGACGAAATGACCGGGAAAATGTTCGGCTGCACCTTCAGCGGCCTCCCGCACTACAGCGTCACCTCCGACACCGTGAGCTGGCTTGACGACTCGGGCCCTTACGGAGCACCCGACTACGCCTTCAGACCCGTCAGCTATGAACTGCTGCAGGGACAGGTCATCGTTCATCTGAATTACGTCCGCATCGACACCGCGACGGGCGACGAAACTACTGTCGGACAATACGTCATGCACGCCGAGAGCAACGGGCAGACAATGCTCATCCGCTCGGTCACTCCGGACTACCGCAAATGAGTGCTGTCCTTCTTCAGGCCCACAGGGGCGTGGAGACTGATTACCCCGAAAACACCATGCCCGCCTACAGAGCGGCGGTTGAGCAGGGGTATAAAATCATCGAGGTTGACTACCGTCTGACAAAAGACAGAATACCCGTCATGTGCCACAACCGGACGGTTAATTCCAGAGCAAGACTTAAAGACGGGAGCTTGCTTCCCGATACCGTGACTATCGCCGACGTAAATTACAGCGATCTGCTCGCTTACGACTTCGGAATCCGGAAGGGGGAACGGTTCCGCGGAACCGGAATTCCGCTATTTTCCGACGTGCTGGACCTTGCCCGGGACTCCGGCGTCGCGCTCAAGATAGACAACAAGCACTTCGAAAACAGCCCGGAGGACAGGGAGAGCGTTTACCGGCTCATAAAGCGGTCGGGCGCGCGGGTGGCGGTCAGCTGCTTTACCCTCTGCGACGCACGCGAGGTGCGTACGGCTCTTCCCGACGCCGACATATCCTTCGACGGCGTTTCAGACGAGAGCTTTCTGTCGGAGGCGCTCGAGATCGCCGGGCCGGGCCGGCTCCAGATGTGGATCCCCGTCCAGTTCGGGCTCGCCTCGTGGGCTCCGAAGGAGTGGTTCGAGGCTCTGGAACGGACCGAAACGGTAAAAAAGTACGCAAAGCTCGGCCTGTGGGCCATTGGCCCCGAAGTCTTCCCCGAAGCGGTAAAAAAATACCGACCGTGGGCCGTTGAGACCGACGGGAGGATAAAGCCGTCCGACGCGAAGGCAATTGAGAAGAAACTTTATTAAAAACTCGGCGCTCAGACCGGTTTAAAAAAATGACTGTAAAATCTTTACAGTCATTTTTTTGAGATCGTCAACAACGCAAAAGACGATCGCAAACGTTGTTCAGTCCGTATTATGATTTACCAAAACGGGAATGCCAGCAACGGAATGCTTAAAATATTCGATACTGCTTTCAATTTTATTTTCAGGCTTTTCGTAAAGTAAAAATATGATCGAATACTGCGTCCCCTCTCTCGTGTTCCATAGAAGACCGAAATTATGATTGACGTCCGGCGCGTAGCCGTGAGGCTTTCCTATTATTGAAACAACCTCATCAAAGGTCATGCCCTGTTTCACTTTCTTCATATCGTCTTCCGTCGGCAAATGCGAAACAGAGGCGTCAAACAAATCGTCTTCTTTTTTTACGGATGAACAGGAACACATTGACAGCACCAGATAAAAAAGCATAGCAACAATAACGGATTTATATAAAACTCTTTTCATTCTGTTTTCCTCGCTTATTCGGTAATGCGATAATATTCCAGCCGA
>JAFZTO010000005.1 GCA_017618795.1 Clostridia bacterium
ACTAAAAAGCCCTTCGGCAGCGTTCTCAAGCCTTTTTTCGGGATTTTACCCATGATTTCGTATCTATTAGGACCATTTACCATGTTTTCTATCTGGTCTTAATAGATACGAGATTAAAAATCTGTTTTTTCGGATTTTTTCTTCAAATAAGCTTCTTAACTCTCTCCGCGAGAGCGAGGACTCGTTCATCATTGCGAATCGGATTGAACCACGCCCAGCGTTTGTCCGTCATGAGACGTTCGTAGAATATCTCCGGAAAAACTCCTCCCGCAACGGTATAATCCGGTTTTGTGTCGTCTGCATACTTCAAAAAGACGTTTCCGGTAACCTCCGGTGCTGAGTCAATTCTCAACTGAAAGGTCGGAAGCGCGGGAGAACGACTGTACAGGATCGCCCCGTTCGGGATAACCGAAACCTGCTCCATAAGTGAAACCGCATCCTCCAGAACGCGGATTGCTTCGTCGGTTCTTCCAAGAGTCGCAAAACAGCACGATCTCAGTTGTCCCAACTGAATCCTCTGACCGACAAACACATCCGGTTCAAGCCCGCATCCTATCGGATGATCCTCGGTCGGCTTTTCATCGTTAAAGGAATGCAGAAAATCGAGAAGCAGACTGTTTTTCCAAAACGCAAAGTTCACGTCGTGTGGGTTCTGTGGATTTTTCCAGCTGATATCGCCTTCTATGAGTTCGGAAATCAAACGGAACAGTCTTCTTTGGCGAAATACCTCTAATTTGTCGTACTCATTGCGATACAGGTAACGGTTTTTGATGGTTTAACCATCTATTTGTCATGCGGCCGGCAGGCCGAAGACGATATCCTCAAGCATCCTCCCGACGACAAAGCGGACCGTCGGAAGGTCGTAGGAATATGCGGAAACAGTCATCTGCCAGGTCCTTCCGTCCTTCGTCTTCCAGGACGCGTACATACAAAACAGATCGGCCGGCATTCCGTGAAGCGTGAAAGACGCGGCGGCAACGTCGCTTCCGCCGGCTACCGTCAGCACTTCATCTTTGCGTTCTGCCGTTACACTGCTTCCGTAGAGAGATGATAAATATTCAAAGTATTCTTCCATCAGATCGCCGGGATTGCCGCTTCCGGACGACAGGGAACACATACAGTTTCCGGATGGATCGTAGTCGTAACCGACATAAAGCTGACCGTTCTCGACCATAGCGGTCCATCCGTTGTCGATCTTTACTCTGCATCCGGGCTCCGGGAAGCTCTGATAACTCGCTTCGGGAAGGTCATTGACATACATGACGAACCGGTTTTCGTTCGCACGCTGCAATGTGTCAAGAACGCAAAGGACGCTTTTCCCGTTTTTCTGCCCGTAATAGCTTAAAGACTTCTGGTTTTCATCGGTATAGCCTTCAAACTCAGCCGAAAGCGAAAGGACAGCGCGAAGAAGCTGTGCGTCGGTCATTTGTTTTTCTCCGTTCTTCTTTTCGGAGTTGCGAACGATTGCCGCGTATCCGGCCTCAACACTGCCCCATCCGTCGCTGATAAGCGAGTTGACAAATTCCTTCATTTCGCGCCATGAAGGATCACGTACGGCAATGATCAGAACACCTTCTTCGTCCCTTGTAACGTCCGCGACTTCCTCACAAAGGACCGGGAATCCCCCGGGAAGAAGCTCAGAAGGCCATTTGTACCTGCCCAGACTTTCGACGTCCGCAGTTTTTTCCGTATCGTTTGCCTGATCGGTTTTTCTCCCGACACCGAGGCCTGCACAGGAGGCGAGCATCGCGAAGATCACGAGAAAAAGCGATGAAAGAATTGTCAGCTTTCTGAAAGCGGTATTATTCACGCAAATTCACATCCATTCCCATGTTCAAGGTTTCCGGTGATATAGGTTGCATTGCTGTTTCACGCAAGAGACTTGCCGAGCAATCGGACTGTATGCAGCCCCTGCGGTCTGTTCTTTTACTTACTGCTTTATTTTCGCCTATGTCTCGTAGATCTTGTCGATGTAAGCCTGGTCCAGCTTCTCATGCGAGCGGAGAGAAGAGGTGATGTTCTCCTTCGCGTTCTGGAGATTGTCGCCCATGACCGAGTAGACGAGTCCGATCGCGTTCGTGAATGTCAGGGCAAAGTCGAATCTCAGGGTGTCGCGGATGAGATCGAGCATCTTTGCCGCGGTCGGGTCGTTTTTTTCGTACATCCCGGATCTGTTTCGGCAGAAAAAGAAATGCGCGCGGTCTGCAATCTTCAGGTGCCCGCGCCACCGCACCTAATAGAAAGGAGAGCGATTCTTTCGAATCGCTTTCCGGGGAGAATGCAGTGCCCCAACCGCGATTGATCACATGGACGCAATGCGGAGATTTTTCTTCCTTGCGCGTGGAAGCTTGTTTCTAGAAGCCCCGGGATCGCCCGGGAGGAGAAAATCCGCTACTCCCTTTTCATGAAAACGACGCAATGCGGCGATTTCGGATCCTTGCGCGGAGATCCTCGTTGTTTTCCGTTTCTCACGGGGTGAAAAGCCGCTACACCTTATAGATCTGTTTTTAAATCTTGATCTTTATCATTTGTTCCGATGCGCTCGGTCGCGCACCGGTCTTACGTCAATATTATAACCGAAACGGTCTGCGTTGTCAAGAAAAGCGATAATATTGTTAAATAGCAAATTCCGAACCAGATCGCTTTTCACAGTTCCCTTCTCCCAGTGATATATGCAGCGATCCGTTCAGCGCCGTCAGCGGGCATATGCTTCCGCTGCGCTTCGGTGAGTTTTGCGCCGGTTTTTCCGTCATATACGATCCGGTCGGCGTATCTGGCCGCAGCTTCGTTGCTGTCCGCCACAAGAGACATTCCGAGTGTCCGGAAGAACTCCGCGTTCTGTGTTTCCACCCCGGGGATCATCATTGTGTGGACCAGTGGGACGTTGGCCACTGCGGCCTCCGCGCTTGAGATGCCTCCTGCCTTGGACAGAAGCACATCCGCGGCATGCATGTAGGTGCAGACCCGGTCTGTGAAAGGAAGCGCCCGGACTTCGGAATCCTCGCCGTATTTCCCGTTCAAACCGTTCAGCAGCTCTTCGTTTCTGCCGGCAAGCACGTATATCCGCGCGTCTTCGTCAGGCAGGTCAAGAAGCGTATCGCAAAGGCTGATCGCGTCACCGCAGCCGATCCCGCCGGTCATGATCATATAGACCTTTGCCTCCTCGGGAATCCCGAGGATGCTCCGCGCCTCCGGTTTTGAAAGCGGCCTCCGAAAGGCCTCGTCGACCGGCATCCCGGTCACGATCAGCTTCTCCGGCGGCATCCCGGCTTTTTCGCATTTGTCCCGGACCATGTCATGCGGCAGGAAGTAGGCATCGAGTTTCGTTTCCGGAAGGAATGGGATGCAGGTATAGTCGGACAGGATCCCGTAGCAGGGGGCTTTCATCTCATAGTGCCGGCGGATAAAGGTCAGCGTTTCCATCGGAAACAGGTGGGAGCAGACTACCGCGTCATAGCTGTGTTCGTTGATGAAATCGCAAAGACGCTTTCCGTATGTCGAGTTTATTATGTAAACGGGAGAGGTAACGCTCATCTCGCTTACCCGCTCCCCCGCTTTGTACATCAGTCCGAAAAGGCTGGGCACCTTTGTCGAGATGACATTCAGCAGCGATTCAAAGCTGATCGGCCCCGAGGTGCCGAAGAGATGAAGCATGTCTATGAAATCGGTATCATGTCCCGTCGCCTTCAGCGCGTTCTGCACCGCCTTTGCACAGTGGTTGTGCCCTTCGCCGGTGCTGCAGCTCAGAAGAAGAATCTTCATTTTTTCCTCCTGTGGATCGGTTATCCGTATCTCAAATTCCCGCGGGAGCGGCGGGCTTGGCTGGATCTGTCATTATCTGACCGCCTTCAGCGTATAGGTCTGCTCCCACCTGTTCAGGACCTCGACCGAAGAAAAGCCTGCGGCAAGGAGCGCCTCTGTCTCATGCTCCGGCGTCAGAGGCGTATCATAGTGGCAGATCTCCCCCTCCGGAATATTCTGCTCTCTTTTCATACGGTCCAGTTTTGCCCGGAACAGCGCTTCGTCTTCCGCCGATCCGGCAAAATAATCGGTCAGAATGAAGTACCCTTCGGGCTTCAGCGCTTTTCGCAGCTTTGTATAGAGCGGGATCTTCTCTTTTTGAGTAAAATGATGGAGAGACTCGACGGAAACCGCCGCGTCGAAAGCATTTTCTTCAAAAGGCAGGTCGAAATATGACCCCAGGATCAGAGTCAGCGCTTTTCCGGGGAACTTTTTCCGAAGCGCTTCCATCATGCCCGGCGCCAGATCGATCCCGGTGACCTTCGCTGTCGGGACGATCTCAAAATAGTATCCGAGTTCCAGACCGGTACCGCAGCCGAGATCGAGGATCCTCGAACCCGGATCTCGCGGGAGACAGCGAGCGGTAAAGGGATAGAACTCACGCGCCGACGTGATGGTATTCAGTTGATGATCCTCATAGATGTCCAGTCGGGAATCAAAGAAATCCCCCATTTTTTCAAGTGTGATCATGACTTTATTCTCTCTAATGAAGATATAAACTCAGATTTTACGCTATGTTTAAATTTGTCAAACAGATTCTCGAAACCACTGACAACGATCATTCCGTTTTTATCCATCTTAATGCTGTTGATACAAAAGCCAGTGTTTCCTCCCGTAAAATCCTTATGGGAAAACGATTCTTTGACCTCAAGCGTTTCAGGATCTATTATTTCCCATTTCTTCGCAGTGGTTTGGCAGACCAAATAACCGTTGCTTAGTGCGGTGAATTTCCAGGCAGTCGATGGCCTTTTTTCTTTGATTACTTCTCCGGTGTCCATACTGATCAGCTGCATTGCGTAATAATGAAGCTGAACCGTTATGGTGTCTGTATTTACAAAAATACTCGTCACGCCTCTGCGGCTCTTCGTTCTCCAGATACGTTCACCCGTTTTTACATCAAAACAGAAAAGACCGTTCTCCCATGTCTGCGCAAACATTTTCGTTCCATCAGGAGAGACGGCGATGCCGAACTGACCAACGTTGTAAACATTGACATACTTTGATTTCCACTCATATTTCTCACCGGATTTTGTAAGAAAGGTCAAATCACTTTCATCATTGGAATAAGTACAATCAAGAGATATGATTTCGCCATTCGAATAAAACAATTGACGTGGATTTTTGCGGGAACACGATATTGAATAATCTTTGTGGTAAGCTATTATTTCTTTTCGCATAGAAGGAATCTCCTGTAAGCAAATGATTCTATCCTTGCTTTTGACTATCCGGATAAGTAATAAAGTCGTAATAATCCTTTCTGGTTGTTTCGTCCAAATCATCAACCGAAGCAAGCGTCGCAACGTCCAAGAAATCAACATATTCCAGATTCGGCATTCTAGAGATAAAATCCAGGTCTTTGACTTTTATAGTTACGTTTATTGAAGTGCGGTAGTTACAAATACCGAGCACTTTGAGTTTTTTCAATGCAGAACAGACTGAACGGGTGCTGTGAGCAAACCGGCTTAATTGAAGCCTGACCGGAATACTCCCCGGGATGATCGACACCTTCTTCAAGCATTCGATCACAAACAAAATCATCGTAAATTCGATAATGTTCAAAATCCGGCGCAAATGTAATTTGCGGATTTGCCAATGATAATGATTTGAAATATTCACGGATTTTCATATAAAGAGCCACCTCATTTGTATCTGCAGTATTGACGCTATGTCTAAGCTATTCTTTACTTCCAACCGAACTTGCATTCACTGCAGATAACGGAAATCTCGTCAGCATTAAGAATGCAATCCTGGCAATCTAAAGGATCAATCAATTGTTTTGCGATCATCTGAATCGTATTGCATCTATTTGCGTCAATCGATTCTTGAACACAAGGACAGTAGCGAATGCCTTTCTCTTTATCCACCTGTTGAATAAAGTCTTTGAATTCACTGGTCAGGTTATTCTCTTCACAAAACCAATGGCACACCTTAGATACTTCACTTTCAGACATATCTTCGATTTTTTTCATTCTATACCGAAACACATTATCCTTCTGTGTAAGGCAATACTTTATATCCATATATCGAGCAGAATGTATCAATAAAGTCCCTCTCAATATGTCCCCGCATTATTTCATTAACGGCCTTTTTTAACTCGTTAAATGCCAACGGCTTCCCCGATATCAGCTTGTATCCGCGCGATGATGTTACTCTAATTACCATTTTTCACCTCTTAGCATAATCTTCCGGCAATACGGTAAAGTTTCTTGAATTCGGAGGTCCCCACAATTGGAACGGTTCTCCCGCATCATGCAATCCCCTATGCCAATACCATTCCGGTAATTTCGGCTTTTCATCGCTGACACTCAAATCATTTTTCTTCATGGTCTTACTCCATTTTCACGGTTCTGTTTAAAGCGATTTGCCTGCATTTTGGTTTTCCCGCTTTTCAAAAGTATTGCTGGTATTCAGGATCTGACTGTAATTCCTTTAAAAGATCATCCATTATGTTAAAAACAGATACGTTCTTTCCACCATCTTCACACCAATATCCGGGAAGAGCGTTGTTATCTCGGCATAAATAATACTTCCATTCATCTTCATCAAATTGGAATAATCTTTCTAAGCGATACTGGAGAAGGTTATTCCTTATGCGGTACACAACATATCGTCTTGACTTATCTTTTGAATAAAGCACTCGAATCACTTCATGAGCAAACGAGTCCAGACCCTTATCATACATCAACTGTACGGTTTCTTCCCATGAAGGAAAAGGAAGAATAGTATTCTCTTTCGAGAATCGTTCTTCAAATTCTCTGACGGTCTTTTTTATTGTGATATCTATCCTTTTATCGCAGAATTCTTTGATATGCTCAGGGATTTCCCGATAAAACGCTTCCGCAATGCCGCCGGCGATACACGCCTGAGTGTCTGCGTCGCCGCCGAGGGACACTGCGTTACGAATTGCGCTTTCATAATCATTTGATTCAAGAAAAGCGATTATTGCCGGCGGAACACTGTAAGACGCACGGCTGTCAAAAACATGATTGGCGCGAATCGATGAAAGCGGCGTCGACAGATTATAATAATTCTTCTCGATATACTTCTTTATTTCGTCTTTTGATTGTCCGTCAAGTGCGAGTCTAATTGCGGCGGCAACAGCTTGCGCACCTTTAATCGCCTCAAGATTATTATGCGTAGGAAGGCAGCTTGCTTTGACCTGACGCATCATCTGGTCAAAATCTTTATACACCCAGGCAATAGGCATAACACGCATTGCCGCTCCGTTTGCAAAGCTGTGATTTGACTTTGAAGTATAGTCCCGAGCCCATACAGAAAACATCTGACCGAATC
>JAFZTO010000006.1 GCA_017618795.1 Clostridia bacterium
CAGGGGCATGCTCCATTCCATGACGTAGTTATACATCACGGTATTGTCTTCGTTCATGGAAACCGCTGCGGCTATACGATCGGCATTGTTTCCGGCGGCTTTCTCGGCAAACAAAGTGAAATCCTTGTTGTTGTAAATCCTCGGTGTTGCGGTGTTGCCTATGCTCCACTCGTCATACGGGAAAACCGTGTATCCTGAATCCATATTGTCGGCCGTGTAGATCTCAACCGAATCTCCCCAGTGAACGGCCCATCCGGCGCGTCCGCCGCAGTAGTTGGCAGCCGAAAGGGTAATGTCCTCCATGAACGCAGCGAAATAAACGTTGCTGTCATCCCACATGATATAAATTGCGGTGTTGCTTCCAAGGTCCCTTGTCGGCCCGCCAGAACCTGTTGCCGCAGGCCCGAAGCTTGAAAAAGCTACCTTTGCAGCTCCGGCCCACTCTGTTTCACCGATCACTCCGTCTATAACGGGAACGTTCTTGGCTTTCGGAATCGTGTAGGTGGCGGTTGTTTCCGCTGACACGGAAACGATCAGCGACAGCATAAAGAGTGCCGCTACGATGATTGATGTGATTTTTTTCATTTTATTTTTCTCCTTTTGGATATTTGATTACTGTTTTTTTGATTTTTTTACAATTATGACGACCACAACGGCCACGATCACCACTCCGGCGGCTATCAGGATCCACGGCAGCGGCGATTTGCCTTCATCAGCTGCCTTTTCCGTGGTCACGGCGGGGTTGGTCTTGTCTCCGTTTTTCCCGGACTGCGTGCCGGGTGTTCCGGTATTCTCGCCGCCGGTGCCGGCAGTGCCCTGGGTTTCCGGACTCCCGCCCGGCTCGGTTACGTCGGGAGCAGTTGACTCTTCAACAGAATCGGCGTATTCACCTCCGGCCTCATCGTATGAAAGAACCATTCTGTCGCAGTACTCAGCCCCGCCCCATGCGTCGGCTGTAATACTCATGTTCTGGCTGTTTCCGTCAGCGTCGAGCATGCAGATCATGAAAAATATTTCGTCGCCAGCCTCTCCGGAGTATTCTCCGAGAAATCCGGCCGATCTCGCCTCGAACAGCGAAATCCACGGAATAGCAAACTCAACGTCGTACCCGTCGTCCCTCACCGTTGATGCAATCGGGAATTCGACAGTGGAGTTTTCCCCGAGACAGAACATTTCCCAGATCACGGGCTCGCCGTTCTCGCCCGTCCACGGGCAAACCGTCCACATCAGTTTGTGCAGATCCCATGCCCAGGCGGATTCCGAATCGGCGAAAAGGATCATCTGGAAACCGTCGCCCAGCCCGGAAACTGAATTGTCGATTCCGAGCGGCTGGTTTGCCGGCTTTGTGGAATTGATCACATGAGCCGCGCAGTAAAGATTTTCCTCGTCCCACATCAGATAAAACATGGAACCTTTGCCAAGAAGACTTGTCGGCGCGTTTGTGATCATTCCGACAAGCGCGATGGAACTGACGTCGATTCTCGCCGCGTCTCTCCACTCTCCTGGATTTACTTCTCCGTCAATCACAGGCTTGACGGCCGCGGTCGGAACCGCTATTTCCTCTGCGGCGTATGCCGGAACCATGCACACAAACAGTGATGCAAGCAACGCCGCCGCTACGATTAAGATAAATTTCTTCATCTGATCGTTTTCCCTTTCTGTTTTTATTTAACCGCCGAGACGCACTTTTCGGCGATAGATTCGATGTATTCGTCGGACATGTCGTAGGACGTGCCGATGTAAACCGTTCTGGACAGATAATCGAGTATTTTCGGGCACGAATCCCTTCTCGCGTCCATGTTGAGCCCGGCATTGGCCGCGAATCTGTACGGGTTCATTGCGTCGCAGTGGGCACCGCGCTTCTCGAGTATCGGCACCCAGTTCTCGTATACGTGTTTTCCCGTGTTAATCGGACGTGTCCCGCCGACCGCGAGCTCGAATTTTTCCGCCTGCTCCGCCGTATCGAATATGAAGGGTATCCAGGTGCCGCAGTCGCCGTTTATGTCGTTGCTCCTGTTGAATCTGATTCCCGGAACGCCATTCAGCATGTCCATCAGCTTTTTCTTGTGACCGCGCAGATGAGACAGTATATCGTCAAGCCTTGTAAGCTGTACGCGCAGTATCGCGCCGGTTATCTCGTTTGAGCGCATATTCGCGCCGCTGAAAAGCGGTTCGGTTATCGGCTGCTCATACGACCAGAATGCGGTTCCGCAGTCGTGGTATATAATCGCTCTTTCGTACTTTTTTATATCGTTTGTAATCAGCGCTCCGCCCTCGCCGGCGGTCAGTATCTTGAAGTAGTTGAAGCTGAACGCTCCGAAGTTTCCGAAGGTCCCGAGGTATCTGCCGCCGAACTGTCCTCCGCAGGCCTGGCATGCGTCCTCCACGACGTAGAGATTGTATTTCTCCGCGATTTCCATTATGCGCTTCATATTGCATGGGAAGCCGACCATGTGCACCGGAACGATCGCCTTTGTATATCTGCTTATCTTTTTCTCGACATCGTCGGGATCAATGGTCAGCGATTCGTCAATTTCCGCTATTACGGGAATCGCTCCGACGCTCAGCACCGCTATCGCCGTCGCAATGAACGTATATCCCGGAACTATTACCTCGTCGCCGGGTCCTATTCCAAGCGCTGCGAGCGAGGCGGCTATGGCCTGGGTGCCGTTCGTCATGAGCAGACAGTGTTCCGCTCCCATCTTCTTTTTGAACTCCTCCTCGAACTGTATCACTTCCCGGTATTTACCGCCTATCCTGAACAGTTCGCCGCTTTCTATCACTCTTGAGGCTGCTTCGGCCTCTTCTCTGCCGATTTTGTACATAAAATCATTCCTTTCCTTTTCAGTGCGTCAGAAGCTCCATTATGTAAAGCTCAAGTTTTTCGTAGTTCCGCTCCTCCACGCATTTGCGGCAGTACTCATTGTCGAATCTGTCGACCTTTTCCTCCATTATTTCGACCATACGCATGCTGTTTATGATATGCTGATAGTCCTCGCCCGGCTTCTGCGTTCTCATGCACTTGACGTCAAGTCCGACATATTCTCCGTTTTTTCCGTATCCGTTGTCGCAAAGAACCTTGATCTGATTGAATGCGGAGCGGATACTCTCAACTCCGAACGCCTTGTCCTGATCGTAGCGAAGACCGTTCTGATCGTTGAGATGTACGCTCCCGAGCTTCCCGAACGACAGGCAGAACGCCATTTCGTCCGCAGGATCCAGTCCGGCGAGGATCGCGTGGGCGGATTCAAGAACGCACCCTACCCGGTCGGGATCCTTGCTTGCTGCGGCGATCGCCATAACGTGACCGGCGGTCGGGCAGAAGCTTCTGTCAATAGGTTCGTTCGGCTTGGGCTCGATCAGCACGCGAATATCCGGATCGTAATCGAGAATGCTGTTGACGGCCTCTATCAGTCTTTTTACGTTTTCAACAGGATTCTTGCTTTCAGCGCACAGTGTGCCTTCGCGGGCAAGCCACAGCACGATGTTCTTTGCCCTGAGCTGCCGCGCAATGTCCACCGACCTGAACGCGCGCCACATGGCGAAGTCCCTGTCTTCCTTAGAATTGGATGTAAAACCTCCGTCAGCTGTATGGGGATCCATCCAGAGGCGCGGAGCGACAAACTCCGCTTCAAGTCCGTATCTGTCAAGAAGCAGTCTGACCTTGCGCGCCTCCTCTATGATCTCATCGCTGCTGAGATCGTTGATGTTGGGGACTGCGTCGTCATCGTGGAACTGAACGGCGGATATGCCTATTTCGGAGAACTTCCTGAATTTCTCCTCCAGCGCAATGGTCGGCCTGACTGCCGGACCGAACGCGTCAAGCCCCTCGTTTACATTCCAGGGACCTACAGTAAAACGAAATCTGCTCATTTTCTCTTCCTTTCTGTCAGTAAAGACATCAAAAAACTTTATTTAAACACTGATCCATCTGCGCTCTTTCGAGCTTTTTACGACAGCCTCTGTAAGACGGACCATATACGCGGCCTCATCCAGCGTTGCAAACACGGGAGGCTGACTTCTGTCCGAACGGATATAATCGTAAAATGCGCGGATATTTCCGCAAAAAGCGTCGTTCCATCCCTCTGGATGCCCCATGGCCAGAGACGTGTACCTTCTGACCTCGTCGGACATCGTATTCGGGTTTCTTATAATATATCTGTTGTCACCGTCGCGGAAACCCATCCAAAGACGGTCGTTTTCTTCCTGATTCCAGCGCATTGAGGATTTTGTCCCGTTGAGTTCTATGCCGAAACAGCAGCCGTGGCCCGCGCTCATTTCAGAAACGTGATAGATACCGTGTGCGCCGTTGTCCATTCTGAACATTACGGCCCCGTATTCCTCGTTTTCTATTTTCCGAAGCTCATATTCGGCTGGTGCGTTGTTCGTAAATGTCTCCGCCTGCTTAAGCGGTTTTTTTCTGTAGGGCATAAACGTGACAAGGTCGGCCATGACCTCAACGATTTTACTGCCCGTCACATGCTGGACCGCGTCCATCCAGTGTGAGCCTATATCCGCGACGGCGCACGATATACCGCAAATCTCCGGCTCGAGTCGCCAGTTGTAATCAGTATCATGGAGCAGCCAGTCCTGCTGGTATGCGCCGCTTACGATCAGCAGATCTCCAAGATCGCCTTTTTTTATACGGTACTTCATTTCCTGAACCATCGGGTTCATACGGTAGTTGAAATTGACCCCGCATACCGTTTCCGGATGTTTTCCGGCAGTTTCCAGAAGCTCCAGCGCTTCAGCATACGTGCGAGCCAGAGGCTTTTCGCTGAAAAGATGTTTCCCGGTCTGGATTATCCTTGTGTTTATTTCGGTATGCAGATGGTTTGGAGTGCAGTTGTGAATAACGTCGATCTGCCTGTCCTCAAGCAGTTCATCCAGGGAACGGTAGCATTTTTCAACCCCATACTGTTCAGCCTTGGACAGTGCGTATTCGTAATTCGAATCTGCCACCGCGTAAAGCTCGCACCCCGGGATTCTTCGTATCGCGTCAATATGGCTTGCGCCTATATATCCGAGCCCGAGCACACCGACTTTCATTTTCTTTACATTCGCCATTCGATCACCAGTTTTTCTTCATATATTCGAGGTTCATCGCGGCGCTTTCCTTGTTCCCGAAGCGCGTGCGGTCAAGTTCAAGACACAGATACCCTTCGTAATTCGTCTTTTTCAGCACGTCGAAGACACTCTTGAAGTCGATGTCTCCCTCTCCGAGTTCTCTGAAGCTGGTGTAAACCTCTACTCCGGCCTGCATTCCTCCCGACGCAATTGCGCCTTTAAGATCCTTCAGATGCGTGAAGCGTATCCTGTCCGCGTATCTTGCGAATATTTCAGCCGGGTTGCACCCTCCCGCTGACAGGTGGGCGGTATCCGGCGCAAAGCCGACAAGCTCCGGATCCGTATTTTCCATAACATAATCTATTTCGTCCTCATACATTATTGTAGTATTGTGATGGGGATGCACGCAGGGAATCACGCCGTATTCGGCGCAGATTTTTCCGTAATCCTGTATGGTTTTTGTTGCGTAAACAAGATCGTCGTGCGTTGTCGGCTCCGGGGTCCACACGCCCTGCACCGTTATGGTCTTTATGCCGTTTGCGGCAACAAAGCCTATCTTGTCCTTAAGCTCGGCGATATCTGTTTCGTAATTCCCGGAGAGATGGAAGTAAAAGCTGATGGGATGAACGTTATATTCATCGGCGATCGCCTTGAATTCCGCCACGTCTCCTTTAAAAGTATCTATGAAAGCCTTCACGCTTTCAAAATACTCAAATCCCACCTCCGACAGATCCCTGCAGGACTGAATGAACTGCTCTTTCGTGTCCGTTCCCCACGGCCACTGGGCGTACGCAAATTTTGCTGACATTTTTTTCTCCTTTTTATTTAACATTAACATCAAACCCGGTTTGCACTCCAAGGTATGATATGGTTATTCTTTGTTTGCCCGGCTTTCTGCAGTCAAATCCGCTCATGTCAAAGAAGGATACGTCCTCCGTGTGTCCGTCGGTATAGACCGCCTCCACTCTAAGGCCTGAAATATCAAGCGGCTGACATTTTTTGTACTTGACAGTTGAAGGCATGGATTTAATACTCAGTTCGACCGGCACTGCCGTCTCTCCGTTTCCGGACAGGTTTATTTCGTAATGGATATATCCGCCAACAGTTACTTCAAATCCGCCTTCGCAGCGCTTTACAGGCATTTTCCCAACCCGTCGGCCGCATGAATCCAGCGCGTAAACCTCACAGATCCCCTTTTGCGATCTTATGTAAACGGTCCCTTCAACGTCCTGATACAAAACCGGGCCGGTCCCGAGACTGGCGAGGGTGTTTCCGTTCCACACCATCCCTGTGTTTTTTGTTCTCCCGATCGCAAACAGAAGCAGCTTTTCGCTCGCTTCCACCGCGCTTCCGTCGACAGAATAAATCGCTATCGCAGCAACGTCATTTCGAACTTCAAAAGAAAGGGCTCCGGCAGACTGTCTTATGCCGTCCGTTACACGCCCGGCAAAAACGTCCACACAATCAGAATCAAGCAAAAAACAGCTGCGCTCAAAATCGTATATTATCTCGCCCGTATCCGATACGGCTCTGTCTTTGAAAAAACCTCTGCCGTTCTCGATCAGTCCGAAATTCTGCAAAAGAGTATTCAGTATAACACCCGGGTTTTCCTTTAAAGCCGATCCGTTACCAGAATTATCAGTAATCGCTCTGTCGCCTATCAGGAGCGACAAAGCTCCCTTTTTATAAGCCTGCGCATCCGGTTCGTCATAGCTTCTGAGCCAGTCTTTCCCGTTTTTGTTTTTCAGAAGCGCGTCTGAAAAAAGCGACTCGGCATGAATAAACGAATGCTTAGCAGACGTATAATCTCCGTTTGCAAGATTGCCGGAATTTATAACAAGATCAGCGCGCGAAGTATACCTGTCGTCGATAAACCTGTTTGTAAACCCGCTGACAAACGCAAAATATGAACCAAGAACGTTATAGTTTCTGTTTCCCGCAAGCAGATCCTGACCGGTAAAAACATTTTCGACCGAAATCTCAGCTTCCCTGACCAGACCAAGTCGGAAAATCGAAGCCGCGATTCCCATAGAGCCCGAAAATGCCGGATCGTTCATTATTCCGTAATCGGAAAAGCCCGTTGACGAATAAAACAGAGTCGCCGAACCGGAATCGAACGTATAGACAAATACAAGCAGACCGTCCCAGCCCTGAAGAGAACCGTACGAAGCCATCTGGAACAGAGTGTCAGCCTTAAATTCGTGCGGAGGAAGATTATTAAATTCGGTGACAATAAACGGCATATCCGCCGACACGCCCTTCATCAGTTCCGAAATGATATGCGGCTGTGTATCTCCCGGCTTTACGTCAACAAGATAGTGGGTGCGGTCATTCACCACTCCGCCGGATTCCCAGTATGCGTTTTTCTCCGCAACGTCTCCCAGCGTGTTCAGATACAGATCAACAACGCCCTCGGGAAAATTGGAACAGTTGATACACCCCTTGTATCCGCATTCCCTCGCCGCCCGGTACATTGACAGAAAAGCATCGGTTTCTACCGAGATAAGGTATTCCATGCAGTCGGCGAATCTGCAGTTCACTGAATATGTTTTTGACAGCGAAGTTTTAAGCTCGGACCATGAACCGCGTTTCGGCATGGAAACATTTCCCTTTTCAATCGTTTCTCCGCTATTCAGCTCGCTTTCCGCCGAATCCGCCGCCGTCCACGCTTTTCTCAGCGCGTCCGTTGTTCCGTACTTGTTTTTAAGGAAAGTCGAGAATCCAGCTTCAAGTTCCCTGTCAAAGACATCGCCTGACTGGCTTCCCATTATCCAGGTGATGCTTGATTCGTTCGCATACTGTATAACGGCAAACACCGGATCCTCGGCATATGTCAGGCCGGTATACGGATTTCTGTGCTCAAGAACGCTGACTGTATAATCGCAAATCAGTTTTGAAATGGCTGAATCTGAAAAGTAATGCCCGCGCAGTATTTTCAAACCGCTTAAGGCGGGTTGCACTGCGTTAAGTTTCTCTCCAGAAAAACCGTCTTCCTCCTTAAAATTCCTGGCGCAGACCATGTCGAAATGGATATATATTCCCTTTTCCTTCAAAGCATAGATCAGGTAATCAAGCTTGTCGAGACGGGAAGCGTTGAAATGCTGCGTGTCCTTTTTGGAATAGTCGATGATACTTCCGTAATAGCTGCTGTCGGTACAGTGTATACGAACCATGTTCACGCCGAGCGAAGCAAGATCCGCAGCCATTGCATCGCTCACGCCCTTGTCGGGAAATGCCGCGCCGAATCCGATATTTACCCCGAAAAACTTAACCGGAGTACCGTCCTCGAAAACAAAGCCTCCGTTTTCGGATTTTACCGCGCCGTGCTGTCCGGCAGGCATCTCGTTAAGAAACGAAAAATCAAGCACTCCCATATTTGCCACCCCCGGTCTGGCGTCCGAAGCTATGTACCCATCACTGTCTCCGCTCCGTTCTGGCGCGTACCGGGTCTCTTCATCGGTGCTTTCGCACATGTTTGACGTCGTGTCACCCGGAATGATACTGCCGGACGTTTCAGTACCGGCTTCGCCGTGCGAAATGCACGAAACGAAAGAGACCGCTAAAACAGCCAGAACGGATAAAATGCATATCAATCCTGCATTCTTTTTCATAACCGTCACATGCCTCCGGATGATTTCGTTTTCTCACGGTATTCCGCAGGAGAAAGACCGGTATAATTCTTGAATATTCTGCAGAACACCCGCGGAGAAGCAATCCCGCAGTTTTCTCCGACCTCATATACCTTCAGATCACTGTTTGCCAGAGCGTTCTGGGCATGGCGAACGCGCACTCCGTTCAGATACCTGT
Source organism: Clostridia bacterium (assembly GCA_017618795.1). Classification (GTDB taxonomy): domain Bacteria; phylum Bacillota; class Clostridia; order Oscillospirales; family CAG-272; genus Colimorpha_A. Next base: position 8,875 of record JAFZTO010000006.1, read on the forward strand.
GAAAAGAAAGGCCTGTCGCAAGTTTAAAAATGCGGCAAAAGCTCTTTTCCTCATAGTTTGCCACGTCGCTCGCCTTTGCCAGCGTTATATCGTCCATATAATGTCCCGATACATAGTCAAGCACCGGAGAAATTGCGGCAATAAGTCTGCCCCTCTCCTTTGCCTTTGAGGCATCCACGGCGACCATCTGCTCATTTCTGCTGAGCAAGGCGATGACCTCGTATATGTGGCTGACAGTCATCAGCCTGCTTTCATGACCGCTTCCGTCGCACAGAGCGGACAGATTCATAAAAAGTTGCATTATGCGCGCATAATCGGTTTTCAGGTTCGCCTCATCCCGAACCGGAACAATGTGCCGGCTGTAATACCTGGAAAAAACACCGCTGTATATTTTTTCAAAAAGCTCCTTTTCGAAAATCAGCATGACGATTCTGCAACCGTCGTCAAAGCCGCTCACTTCATGCTTTTCAAAGCTATTGATAATGCACAAATTCCCTTCGGAAAGATTGTATCTGTCTGCTTCAATATCGACATATCCGCTTCCCTTTTCGCAGTAAAGCATTTCGGCTTCAGCGTGCAGATGGGATGGAAAACTCAGCTCGCCGACATGATATTCACAATAATATGGTTTGTCGTTAAGAACCGAATATTGATAAAACATTGCCAAGCACCTCCGGTACGCTAATATTATACTGTTTTTTTCTGCAATTGTAAAGACTATTTCGTCACTGTTTTATAGACAAAAATTCACTTTAACCGATTTTTCTGTTTTTTCATGTTGCAATAAACGCCGGTTGTTCACAGAAAACGCTGTTGTGCAGATAATTCCCGTCTGGAGCAGAATGCTTTACC
>JAFZTO010000028.1 GCA_017618795.1 Clostridia bacterium
CAGGACAGAACGCCGTTCGTCAGGCAGCCGAATTCAAGAGTTCAGCCGACCTTACAGGAATAATTCTTACTAAGCTTGACGGAACAGCCAAGGGTGGAATAGTGTTCTCGATACGTGAAGAACTCGACATACCGGTAAAGTTTATATGCGTAGGCGAACAGGTCGACGATCTGCAATACTTCAATCCAGACGAATTTGTCTCCGCTCTTTTTGACTGATATGAAAAAAGATATAAAAATCGTGATGGCAACCCATAACCAAAACAAACTTCGTGAGATATATGCATTGCTTGATGAAAACGGTTTGTCAGACATTACGCTTCTGACGCTCTCCGACATCGGGTATAACGAAGAAATCGAGGAAACGGGGACAACGTTTTCGGAAAACGCATATATCAAAGCTTCGGTACCCGCCCGACTCGGCTATTATGGACTTGCCGATGACAGTGGACTTGAGGTGGATTACCTGCTCGGCGCACCGGGGGTCTACTCCGCAAGATTTGCCGGAGAACCCTGCGATGATCTTGCAAACAACGAAAAGTTGCTCGAAGAGCTCGAAGGCGTACCGGAATCTCTGCGTACGGCGCACTACGTTTCTGTGATTTCCTTCGTTTCGCCCGTCTCGTCGGCCGAAAGTTTTTCTGTAAGCGGGGAATGCGAGGGACGTATACTTGAGGAATATCGCGGAGAAGGGGGCTTCGGATACGATCCGCTGTTCTTCGTGCCTGAGCTTAACAAGACATTCGCTCAGATCACAATGGAAGAAAAAAACGCCGTAAGCCACCGCGGGAAAGCCGCGAGACTGTTTATTGCAAAACTCAGGGAGATGCTTGATGATTAGCGAAACAGTGCTTGAACGCATCAGAAACGAAATTGTCGTATATCACGATCCGAAACGTATTCCGCACGTAATGGGAGTGGAAAAGGCGTGCTGCGAACTGTGCGCCTTTCTCAGCCTTGACGAATGCACAACGCGATCCCTGCGCTTCGCAGCTCTTATGCACGACTGCACCAAAAACTGGAAAACGGAAAAACACCTTTTGTATTTGAGGGACAAAGGAGTTTATATTTCAGAGGACATGTTGCGTTCCAAAAAAACGCTCCATCAACTGAGCGGCGCTTATTTCACACGTGAAAAATATCCGGAATTTACCGATGAAATCGCCTTCTCTGCCATTTCCAAGCATACAACAGGCGGGCAAATGACAATTTGCGACGCCGTGTTGTTCCTTGCTGATTATATTGAAGAAACACGAACCTTCCCCGACTGCGTGACCATCCGCAATTATTTTCACGAGCTTGCTCTGAACAGCGGCGACAAGCCTGAAACCGTTCTGTCGCGTACCATGCTTGAGGCCCTTGACCTGACAATTAAAGATCTGATAAAAAACGGAAAATATATAAACCGAGACACGGTATACGCAAGAAATTATTACTTACTCATAACAGGAGAAACATAAAGGTGGAAACAAAAAACGCAGAACTTAAATTAGCCGAAAAAATCGTCGCAATTCTCGACAACCGCAAAGCGGCGGACATAAAGCTTCTGCGGGTCGCAGACAAAACAGTTATCGCCGATTATTTCGTAATCTGCAGCGGCAACTCTTCTACACAGGTGAAGGCGTTGTGCGATGAAGTCGAATACAGGATGAGCGAGCTCGGCTATCAGGCCGCGCGCACCGAGGGACTGAGCACCGGCCTCTGGGTAGCTTTCGATTATCATTCTGTGATAATTCACATTTTCAGCGCGGAAACAAGAAAATATTATAATCTCGAGCGACTCTGGGGAGAGGCGGAGGAAATCGACATTTCCGCCCTGCTCGAAAAAAACTGAGGTCAGTTATGAAATACGATTTTAAAACACAGGACTCCAAATGGCAGAAAAAATGGGAGGAGGCCGGCATTTTCAACGCCTCCGCTGATCATTCAAAACCGAAATTCTACGGGCTTGTGGAATTTCCGTACCCGTCTGGCGCCGGAATGCACGTCGGGCACATCAAGGCTTATTCCGGGCTGGAAGTGATTTCACGCAAGCGCCGCATGGAGGGATATAACGTACTCTTTCCTATCGGCTTTGATGCGTACGGTCTTCCCACAGAAAACTACGCAATAAAAACCGGTATTCATCCGAGACTAGTCACCGACAGAAACATCGAAAAATTCACGTCACAGCTTAAGCGCGTCGGCTTTTCTTTCGACTGGACGCGCACGGTCGACACAACCGATGAAAAATACTATAAATGGACCCAGTGGATATTCCGCAAAATGTTCGACAGCGGCCTTGTATTCAGGGCAACAACTCTTGTCAATTACTGTCCAAGCTGCCGCGTCGTGCTGTCAAACGAAGATTCGCAGGGCGGTAAATGCGATATATGCCATTCTGACGTTATCCAGAAATCAAAAGACGTATGGTACCTCCGCATAACAGAATACGCAGACAAGCTGCTCGAAGGGCTCAATCACGTGGATTATTTGCCTAACATAAAGCTTCAGCAGGAAAACTGGATCGGACGTTCGGAAGGTGCTTTTGCCAATTTTGCGATTGCAGGGACAGGCGATTACCTCAGAATTTATACAACGCGCTGCGATACCATGTTCGGCGTCACGTTCATGGTCATAGCTCCCGAGCATCCGATAATCGAAAAATACGCCGGCAGAATAAAAAACATGCCGGAACTCGAGGCATACCGCGCTGAATGCGCAAAAAAGACAGAATTCGAACGCACGCAGCTTGTAAAGGACAAGACCGGAGTACGCATCGACGGTCTGACCGCCGTCAACCCCGCAAACGGAAAGGAAATTCCGATTTATATTTCCGATTACGTTATGATGGGGTACGGGACCGGCGCCATAATGGCCGTTCCCGCTCACGATGAACGCGACTACGATTTCGCAAAAAAATTCGGAATCGACATCATCGAGGTTATAAAGGGAGGGGACATTTCAAAGGAAGCTTATACAGGCGACGGCGAAATGGTCAATTCAGGCTTCCTTAACGGAATAAAAACAAAAAAAGAAGCCATCGATAAAATGCTTGCCTTTCTGTATGAAAACGGCCTCGGAGAAAAAGGCGTACAGTATAAAATGAAGGACTGGGCCTTCAACCGTCAAAGATACTGGGGCGAGCCAATACCTATCGTGCACTGTCCAAGATGCGGCATGGTCGGCGTTCCATACGACGAGCTCCCGCTCAAGCTCCCTGATATGGAGAATTTTGCTCCGGGCGAGGGTGGTGAAAGCCCTCTCGCCAAGGTTGAAAGCTTTGTAAACTGCATCTGCCCGAAATGCGGCGGAAAAGCAAGGCGTGAGACAGACACAATGCCGCAGTGGGCCGGCTCGTCCTGGTACTTCCTGCGCTACTGCGATCCTCACAACGACGAATGCCTCGCTTCCATGGACGAACTTAAATACTGGATGCCTGTCGACTGGTACAACGGAGGAATGGAACACGTTACCAGACACATGATCTACTCCCGCTTCTGGCACAGATTCCTTTACGATATAGGCTTCGTACCAACCGCCGAGCCGTACGCAAAGCGCACGGCGCAGGGGCTTATTCTCGGGCCTGACGGGGATAAAATGTCAAAATCCAAGGGCAACGTGGTCGATCCCAACACTATTGTCGACGAATACGGGGCCGACGTGCTCAGGGTTTACGTCCTGTTTATGGGAGATTACGGCTCGGCCGCCCCGTGGAACGAAAATTCCGTCAGAGGATGCAAACGGTTCCTTGAACGCGTCGCCGGCCTTACCGACATCGCGTCCGGCAAGGGAGAAACAAAATCGCTTGAAGCTTCGTTCCACAAAACCGTAAAAAAGGTTTCGGCAGACATCGAGGCAATGAAATACAATACGGCAATCGCCGCGATGATGACTCTCATAAACGAGATTTACGATCACGGGTACCTCACAACAGACGAGCTCGGCGTATTTGTGCGCCTGCTCTGCCCGTTCGCCCCGCACGTATGCGAGGAAATATGGGAAAGCATCGGTGGAAATGGCTTCTGTTCTGTTGCGAAATGGCCGGAGTGGGACGAGAGCAAAACCGTTGACGAAACGGTTCAGTACGCCGTCCAAGTACTCGGGAAGCTGCGCGCAGTCATCGAAGTTCCTGCCGACTTCAGCAAGGAACAGGTACTCACCGCCGCAAAAGCCGACCCGAAAGTCGCGCAGTTCATAAACGGCAAAACCGTTGTAAAGGAAATATTCGTTCCCGGCAAGCTGGTCAATATCGTTGTAAAGTGAATATAATGAAAATGCCCGTCTGTCCGACGGGCGTTTTTCTAAGCAAAAACCGTTTTATAGTAAAAACCAATCACTATTTGTATTATAATTCCGAGCATGTAAAAACAAAATTGTCGTGGTGGTTATTGATTCAGAAACCCGGCTGACATTATGCGTTTTCCCGGTACAAGCACGGCTATAACGATCACCAAAGATAAGAATACAATTGCCGGAAATGCGTCTCCCGTCTGAACATTTCGGCCTTCATAATCCTGTACCGGAAAATCTTCGAAAAGACGTTTGAGCATTTCCCCGCCGTTTATTCTCCAGCCTGCAGAGGTCTTTTTGAATTCCAGATTATCTTCATATTTTACAAGCTGGGAGTTTTCGTCATTACTGTCGGAAAGAAAGTAATACGTAACGCTCAGAACGGCTGTTCTTCCGCTGAATGACCTGACCCTGATACTTGACTCCGACGGCTCGAAGGAATACCCGTCGCCTTCCGCATACCTTACCGAATCTCCGAACTGAGAACTCCATCCGCCCTTCTGATACAGCGTCTCATCTTCATAAAACAGTCCGCTGTTTTTCCTGTGAAGCATATCCTCCGCGACGGGTGCGGTAAAAATACTTTCCATATAGTCAAGGATAAGACTGGAGTCAACGGGGTATTTATCGGCCCCGTTATACTGTTCATCCATCTTATAAACTTCATCCCACGATTGTTTGCCTTCAAACCTCGCCCAGACCTTCGACATTTCGCTTATACATTCGAGAAATTCATCCGTACGGTCTTCGGCATAGATTCCGGCCAATGTAAATACAGGCAGGAGCATTACGACAGACAAGAGTACAAAAACTATTTTTTTCATAATGGTTAAACCTCTTTTCAGTTTTTTTCGGGTGTCACCGTTTGTTTACACCTTCACATTATATATTATAGCATAACTTACAGGCGTTGTCAACCTTTTTTAACTCCGGAACGAGAAGAAATGAGGCTTTCTTTTTTATTCATATCTCAGGGCAACGACCGGGTCTTTCTTTGAGGCGCCATGTGCCGGAATGAGGCCGGCTGTTATCGTCAACAGCATGCTGAGCGCAATAAGTATCAACGCGCCACCGACGGGAAGCGCGGCATTAAGATACGATATGCCTGTAAAATGGTGAAGAATAATATTGATCGGCAGTATCAGAACGAGTGTGACGAAGATTCCGAGCACGCCGGAAAGCAGTCCGATAATGAACGTTTCTGCGTTAAATACGCGTGCGATATCGCCTTTCGACGCTCCTATGGCACGCAAAATCCCTATCTCCTTTATCCTTTCCAGAACAGAAATGTTTGTGATAACGCCGATCATTATTGAAGAGACCAAAAGAGAAATTCCGACAAAAGCAATAAGCACATAGGTAACAGCATTTATAACGGTTGAGATTGAGGACATAAGAAGTTCTACATAATCCGTCATCTTGATTTTGTTCTCCTCACTCGCTCCCTTGTTGTATTCCTCGACAAGATCGCTTATTCTGTTCTTGTCGCTGAAGGTCGACGCATATATTAGAATCTCGCTCGGGCTGTCCTTGTCTACATATCCGAGCTTTGAAAGCACGTCTTCGCATGTCGAATACGAGAAACTGTCTGGCACGTATTCGTTATAAAGCGCAAGCACGACCTTTCTGTCCGCAGAATCAAAGTTGACCATTCCAATCACCTGATCATCGGACATTTCCGCGAATCTCTGCGTCATTTCATTTCTGTAGCGTTCGGCTATGGTTTCGGAAACTGTATCGTAAATCAGCTCGTACAACTGTCCGTCGCTGAGCTGCTCGAGATAAGCAAAAATCTGCGACGTATCGCTTATGCCCATTGTTTCCCTGTATTTCTCAGCGATTTTTTCAATCAGCCCTTCCCTCCCGATCTGCCGTACATACTCGTCAAATGCAATCCGCAGGTATTCGTCGGTCGGTTCTGAAAGTATCTCTCTTGCCAGCGCGGCTCTTTTTACTGTGTCAAGCCCGTTGTAGTATTTTATAAAATCGGCAATACGACCTTCATCGTCTTTCTCGGGTTCATCAGTCCCAAAAGGGAGACCGAGCAGAACGTCCGTCTCCGTGTCACTAAGCTGTTTTTTTACTATTTCGCTCGACGAAGTGCGGTCTATCGCATACTCGGTCAGCTCCGCAGTATAGCCGACCGCGCCCGTAAGCATGTTAAAAAGCGCATTTTCGTTAGGCCTGACTATCCCGACAACGCTGAGGCGAAGAAATTTCCCGTCGGTATTGTACAGAACGGAAAGCGATTCTTGTGCCCTTATCATCGAAAAGGAGGTAGATACAGAAACCGATTTTGAAAATCATGAGTGCACAGTCACAAAAGAGGATGGCAAGTATTTCGGAAAAGTCAATGTGTTCTGGGGATAC
>JAFZTO010000029.1 GCA_017618795.1 Clostridia bacterium
CGTTCCGCGGCTTTTCGGGGTTAAGGGCCCCGTGTCGGGAGACGACAGGGGGATTTTTCCCGCTGTTTCGAAATTCGGCACGAAAATAATGAGCATCAACCTGCTTGTCGACGGCGAGACGACGCCCGTTGTTTGGAGAGGGCCGGTACTCGCCGGGACCGTAAAGCAGTTCTGGAAGGAGGTCTTCTGGGACGATGTGGACTACATGTTCGTGGATATGCCTCCCGGAACGGGTGACGTTCCGCTTACGGTTTTTCAGTCGATACCTCTTGACGGAATAATCATAGTCACAAGTCCGCAGGAGCTGGTGTCAATGATCGTATCAAAGGCCGCCAACATGGCAAGGATGATGAAGATACCGATCATCGGCATAGTGGAGAACATGAGCTACCTGAAATGCCCCGACTGCGGCAGGCAGATCCCGGTTTTCGGAGAGTCTCACGTAAGTGATGTCGCCGAAAGCTTCGGCATTCCGGTGCTTGACCGGATTCCGCTCGATTCCGCGCTTGCTTCGCAGTGCGACAGCGGCCTCGTCGAACTTTCTCACGACGGATACGTTGATATTTCCGCGGACGCCGTCGAGAAAATATGAAGAAAAGAACCGTCAGGAGGGGGAAATTGGGCTGGTTAATCGCGCTTGCCGTTGTTGCCGTTCTTGCGGTCCTGTGTGTTTTCGCCTTCAGCGAGAAGCTGTCCGTCAGCGAATATACGGTTTTCTCGGATAAGGTCTCCTCCGGCATTACCATAGTTCAGATAAGCGATCTGCACAACTGCGTTTTCGGGGAAGGCAACCGCGATCTGCTTGATGCCGTTGACGCGCTGCGCCCGGATATTGTCGCCCTTACGGGGGATATAGCGGATCCGCGTTCCGATAAAACGCCGTCTATTGATTTTGCGAGGGCGATAAGCGCTAAATATCCCTGCTTTTACGTCATCGGAAATCACGAAAATTCTTACGCGGGACGCTCGAAAAAAATCTGCGCCGAATTTGAGCAAGCCGGCCTTACGGTTTTTCACGGCGACGGGCAGATCATTGACATAAACGGAAGCAGGCTGCTTGTCTGCGGGATAGACGATCCGCTCGCCTCGCCGGACTACAATCTGGACATGTGGGAGCAGCAGCTTGAAAAATGCGACGGTATGATTGAAGACGGACTTTTTTCGGTCCTTCTGTCGCACAGGCCGGAATGCGTGGATTACTACGCAAGTACATCATTTGACCTCGTTCTCGCAGGTCACGCGCACGGCGGGCAGGCAAGGCTTCCGCTCGTACTGCCGCAGGGGCTTTACGCTCCGAATCAGGGTTTTTTCCCGAAATACACGTCGGGCCGCTTTGAGCTCGGCGACAGGGGAACCGTCATGATCGTGAGCCGCGGGCTGTCGACTCGCCTGCGTCCGCGCGTGTTCAACCGTCCCGATATAGTTAAGATCAGTATTTTACCGAAATAAAAACCGCCGCTTCTTTCCTGTGAGGCGGAATAAAGGCGGGATTTATAAGATAATTTATGAACAATCTGTAAATAATCGGATTTTTCAGAAAAAAACTGAAAAACCGCGTAATCTTTTTTGTTTTTTGCCGTCTAATATACGAAAGCCGGAAAAACCGTGTTCTGTCAATTTTTTTATTCATAAAGGTTGACAAGTCTGAACGCTTGTGATTTAATTATGTGGAACAGGTTTTTGATACGAGTACTTACAATGATTTTATGGCTACGGTATACGTTTCCACGTATACAAACTGACGGAGGTTTATTATGAAAAAAATAATTGCAACATTTTTACTGCTTGCTCTGATGTCGGCTTTCACAGGCTGTCATATGCAGAACAAATCTGAAGAGGTTATTAATCCTGCAAACGGCGCCGGACAGATCACGGAAACGGAAGCGGAGGACGAGACCCGCGAGAAAAAAGCTCCCGGTTCAGGCAAATACAACGATGGTCAGTATGTTTATCCTGTCGCTCCCGTTTCATACAACAGGTACTGGAACGTCGAAAAAACGGTTCCGGACTATGGAGCATATCCTGACAAGTCCGACGAGGTAAGAACGGTAAAAACCTCCCATGGGACTGTGACCGCCATCCCGGTATTCGGCGAGTATTTCACAAAGACGGAATACACTCTGTTCATCCTGTTTGTCAACAAAAAAGCGGTCGGCGTGCAGATCGAAAAGGACGGGTACGACGCTGAAAAAATAACGGCTGAAACGGTGAACAGCAGCGAGAAAAAGATCACTGTACAGGGAAAGGAAACCATTTTTTATGAAGAGGCGGAATTTTCAAGTGGTTATGAGGAATGCATGAAGGTTTATCCCGATTTCAAAGTGCTGGCGATCGGGTATTCCGGACTTTGGTGGTACTTCACCGGAAACACCGGAGAGGGTACCGACCTTGTTTTCTACAACTTCTCCGACGCCACCCTGACGAGGCACAGTATGATCGGGAATGCAAAGACGATCGCCGAGGCAAGGGTGAACATGGCAAAGACCCTCAATTTCCGTTACAGGCTCGGCGAGGAACTCATCATTTACCCGTTTGCGGACAAACAGACAAACAGGAGATATTACGGCATACTCAGGGAGTTCAGTTTTGACAAGGGCAACGAATATCTGTTGTACAGCGATTTCGAGTTTGTTATACCGGTCCTTGACGAGGATCTGAATGAAAACAGCTATATTATTCTCCTCACCCACGCGGACGAAATCTACGGCGAAATCGTTCTAAAACATGAAAACGCCAGTTCAAACCCCGATTTTTACGTTCAGTCGTTCTGCAAGATAATTTACTCGAATCTAGGCAAAAAAACCGCGGACGGGTACGGGGCTCTTGACAGCGTCGATTATCTTGAACTGCTGAAAGCGAACGCTCCGGAAATCGGGAAACTGACAAAAAACAGGATCGGTTTTGACGGAAGCGCGACGTTTATATATAAATAACGTAAAACCCCCGCTTTTTTTCGGACAGCGGGGGTTATTTGTTTTCTGTGTTTATTGAAGGCCGAGTTCGCCGGGCTTCAGATCGAGCTGGACTCTCAGCGCGGTTGTTCTGCCGTTCCCGTCAAAGAGTATCACCTTCGAGATCCCGGGCTTAAGGTCGGGGCACATGTTTCGGTAAACGGGAGTTTCTCCTGCTTTTTTTAACGCTTTACGCCTTGCCTTCCATTCGGCGAAGGAAAGCAGTTCCGTGGCTTCCACAAGCGTCAGGGAAAAGAACACCGTCTGCTTGTTAAACACATGAGCCTGAACAGTGAACCTGCCGTTTTCTGCCGAATACGAGTATTCGGAAAACACGTACCGCTCGCAAAGCGAGAGCAGAACCGCCGACATAACGACAGTCGGCGCGGTCAGGAGAGCGACGCCTAATCTGAAGACCGTAGCGACTGAAATCCATGCGGCGATGAGAAATCCGACCGCCGAGCAGAGGATGATTCCGGTTTTTCTGTTTCTTACGGGATAAGTCATAGTTCACCGAAGGAAAAGTCGACAATGCCGTTTTTCACGGTAAGTCTGCCGAATGACGGGCCGCCGCGGGAAGGGAAACCAACAGAGCCCGGGTTGAAAAACCATATCCCGTCGCTCATGTGGCAGTCGCGCTCGTGCGTATGGCCGTACAGTACGATGTCGGCGCCTGTCTCTCTTGCCCTGTACTCCAGGCGTTCAAGCCCGAGCTTTACGCCGCGAGTGTGCCCGTGAAGCATGAGTATTTTTTTGTTCTCCGCCTGCGTTATCCGTTCAGGCGGCTCGGGGCTTAAGATGTCGCAGTTGCCCGAAACCGCGAGGACCTCTTTCCCCGATATGCGGGACAGGGCTCTGCAGTCGTTTATCCCGTCGCCGAGAAACAGTATTTTGTCCGGAGGGCAGGCGGAGCATGCTTCAATAATCTGAGCAAGTCTGTCGATCCGTCCGTGAGAATCCGAAATGATAAGAAAATCCATGCTTTAAAAAGGCAGCACGAAATATGCTGCCGTGATGTTATTCCGCAATGTCAACGACGACGCGCAGACCGCAGTTTGTTCCGGCGGCCTTCATAATCGTTCTTATGCACCTTGCGTTCTTGCCGTGCCTGCCGATAATCTTTCCCATATCATCCCCGGCGACGCGCACGGTGAAAATCACCTCGTCGTTCTCACCGGATTGCTCGACCGTTACCTCGTCGGGGTTGTCGACTATGGCTCGCGAGAGATCCAGCAGCAGCTGCCTGAGATCCGGCATAGGTTTCACCCGATTATGTTCTGCTTTTTCAGAAGGTCGCGGACGGTTTCGGTCGGTTGAGCGCCGTTTTTGATCCACTGAGTTGCCTTTTCGGCATCGATGGACACTTCTGCAGGCTCCTTCATCGGATCGTAGTAGCCGATCTGCTCGATAAAGCGGCCGTCGCGGGGCGAGCGGGAATCCGCAACGACAACGCGGTAAAAGGGAGCTTTCTTTGCGCCCATTCTCTTTAGTCTGATTTTAACTGCCATTTTATTTTCCTCCAAACAGTTTCTTTACTATTGATTATTATAGAGGGACAAGCCCTTATAAACTAAAACGGGAACCCGCCTTTACGGGTCTTTTTCAGCATCCGTTTATATTTGCCGGACGACATTTCCTTCATCATCTTGCAGGTCTGGTCAAACTGCTTGAGCAGTCTGTTCACGTCTTCGACGCGTACTCCCGCGCCGGCGGCAATGCGGCGCTTGCGCGACGGGTTTATAATGGAAGGCTTTATGCGTTCTTTTTTTGTCATGGACAGGATTATCGCCTGCATTCTGTCGATGGCGCGCTCGTCTATTTTCGCGCCTTCAAGCTGCCTTTGATCGATGCCCGGTATCTGGGCGAGGATGTCCTTCATTGGGCCCATCTTCTTTATCTGCTCAAACTGGCTGAGGTAGTCCTCGAGATTGAACTCAGAGGACGCTATTTTCCTTTCCAGCTCTTCAGCCTGCTTCTCGTCGTAGGCGGCTTCCGCCTTTTCGATAAGCGAGAGAACGTCGCCCATGCCGAGTATCCGCGAGGCCATTCTGTCGGGATAGAAGGGCTCGATGGCGTTCAGCTGTTCGCCTACGCCGACGTATTTTATCGGTTTCCCTGTGACGTACCGGACCGACAGTGCCGCGCCGCCGCGCGTATCTCCGTCCAGCTTGGTGAGGACTACGCCGGTGATGTCGAGCTGTTGGTTGAAGGTCTCGGCGACGTTGACTGCGTCCTGACCGAGCATAGCGTCTACGACGAGCAGTATTTCATGCGGCTCAACCGCCGCCTTGATGTCGCTCAGCTCCTGCATCATGCCCTCGTCGATGTGAAGCCGTCCGGCCGTGTCTATGAAAACTATGTCGTGACCGTGCTGCTTCGCGTGTTCAACTCCTGCTTTTGCAATTTTCACGGGAGAACAGTCCGTGCCCATCTGGAAAACGGGTATGTCAAGTTTTTCGCCGACCACCTGGAGCTGTTTTACAGCCGCGGGACGGTATACGTCGCAGGCCACGAGCAGAGGGCGTCTCCCCTGATTTTTGAACATTCCCGCAAGCTTGCCGCAGTGCGTGGTTTTGCCGGCGCCCTGCAGGCCTGCCATCATAACCACCGTCGGAGGGCGAGAGGCCAGTTTTATGCGTTCGCCGGTCCCGCCCATCAGCGAGGTGAGTTCCTCGTTAACAATTTTGACGATCTGCTGCGCGGGGAGCAGGCTTTCGAGCACGTCGCTCCCTATCGCACGCTCGGTGGTGGTTTTAATAAAGTCGCGAACTACCTTATAGCTTACATCCGCCTCCAGAAGCGCAAGCTTGATTTCGCGCATTCCGGATTTTACGTCGTCCTCGGTCAGCTTTCCCTTGCTTCTGAACCTTTTGAACGCCGCGTTCAGTTTGTCTGTCAGGCTCTGAAACATTTCAGCCTCCCAGTTCGATTATTTTTTTGGTCAGTTCCCTTACGCGTTCGACGTTAACGCCTTCTTTTTCAAGCGTGTCGAGAACCGCGTCGAGTTCCATGGCTGTTTTGCGCAAACGGCCGAAACGCTCCGCAAGTCCGAGCCTCTGCTCCAGCCCTGTTACCGTTGCCTCACCCTTGACTATCCTGTCGCGCACGCCCTGGCGGGTGATTCCCGTTTCCTCGGAAATCTCCGAAAGGGAATAGTCGCCGTTATAGAACAGCTCCATTGCCTCGCGCTGCTTTTCGGGCAGAACATCGCCGTAAAAATCAAGCAGGAGAGACATGTTTAAATTCTTTGCCATCTTCGCCTCCGGCAGGTGTAAAGCAAAATTGTTTACATATTATACTACTTTTTTTGCTGTTTGTCAATACAAAGCCCGTTCTTTTTTTTATTTTTTCGTTTTTTTCAGCCTTTTTTCAAGCTCGGAGAGCGTAACGGAAAGCGCCGCCGACTGGGTTTCATCAGAAAAACGGCGTTCGGGAGTGAAGCCTTTTATATTATACAGAGCGTCGGCAACGTTTCTCAGCACGTGCGGATTTCTTATAAGCACCGGCCCCGAAAACGACGTCCCGTAGAAACCGCGGCTGATTATTCCGTCGTTTTTTATTTTGAAGCCTGAGCAGACGCAGTTACGGAACATCGGAGATCCGGTTTCGCACGTAAGCGAACATCCGTTGATGAATCCGGCCGATCTTTCCCCTGTCGGCGAGTAATCGGCGAGCACGTCGGTGACGACCCGCACCGAGCGGTCTCTCGTTACCTCGAAATCGAAAAAGCCGAGCCCCTGCCTTGTTCCGAGCACGCTGTCGCTTACGGTTTTTCCGAACATTTCCCATGAATTTCCCGTTGCAAACAGAATGCCGGACGCGGTCTGCTCCATAAGCGCGTCGCGGTTTTCTGCAAGCGCGTCAAGCATGTAGAACGAATTTCTTTCTGTTCCAGAGCCGATGAACACCGCGTCGAAACGATTGTCGGGGAATGTTTCGGAGCGTATAAGCTCGACATGTCCGCCCTCGAAGTCTATGAGCCTTGCAAGTGCCGAGGCGTTTGCATAATCGCCGTAAAGGGACATGGTTTCGGGAAGATAATGAAGTATTCTGAAGATCATTTGTCCACCTCCACTTTTGACAGGTATTTTGCCATGTCAGAGAAACAGGTTATCACATATGTGAAACCGTCCGAGGTCAGCCGCACCGCCTTCTCAATGTCCGGCTCGACGGTTATCGTTTCATCAGGTATATCCGTGAAAGAAAACCTTTCCCTAAGGTCGTTGCAGTATTTGCCAGAAAGAATTATCCTTTCAGCTTTCAGCGCCCCGAAATCTATGTCGTAAAGCCAGCTTGTCTCGCCTGTAAAATATTTGCGCGATATGGCGTCCACGATGAACAGCACAGTTTTTTCGCCCTTCTGTCTTGAAACATATTCGATCGACTGGTTATAGGACATAGAGTTTTCGTGCTTTGACACAAGGAGCATTCCCCGTCCGTTTCCGTTTTTAAAGGTGACTACGCGCCCGTTGCGGAGAATGTGACCGGACAGAGCCTTTGCGGTAACGTCCGGGTCTCCTCCCGCCTCGACGCAGGCGGCATAGGCCGCGAGAATGTTGTACACGTTGTAGCATGACGCAAGGGCGAGGCTGATTGTTTTATTTCCGTTGACAATAATATACTTTTTATCTAGGTCGATGCATGTCACCTGATAGCTTATATCGAATGAGCCGTGCCCGCATGAGGGACACATGAAGCGTCCGACGTGCGACATAGTGTAATAGTCGTATGAGAGTCTGCCGTGACAGACGGGGCACCAGAAGCCGTCGTTGTACATTCCTTTGCAGGTATCGGAGGATACCGACGTGCGCCCGACTCCGAAATACTTAACGTCGTTTCTGCCTTTGCCGTACGCGCTGACGAGCGGGTCGTCCCCGTTAAGGATCAGCTTTTTTGCCGATGAAATGCCTCTTCCTAGCAGATCGAAAATCCATTCCGGGTGTCCGTTGCGTGTCATCTGGTCGCGGAAAAGGTTTGTGACCACAAAGTGAGACGGTGAGAAATGCCTGAAGGTCAGGCGGGCGTACCTTTCGTCCGATTCAAGTACCACGGCGTCGGCTTTTATTTTTCCTTTCAGGGTGCAGTTGTTCAGCAAAAGAGTGCATATGCCTTCGGTCTGGTTTGAGCCCTCGCGGTTGTAAATCACTTTTTTTCCGTTCGCCGTCAGCGCGTCGGCAAGCATCTCGACCGTGGAGGTCTTGCCGTTGCTTCCGGACACCGCTATAACAAGCTCTGGAAAGACAAGACGTGAGAGAACGTCGGGGAAGAGCCTCAGCACTATAAGCCCGGGCATGCTGCTTCCGCGCTTAAGAAGTCTGCCGAGAAACGACAGAAACCTGCATATAATTACAGAAAGAAATATTTTCATTGTCAAGCCTTTGAATGTTTAATCATAATATTATAACTCATTTCCCGGTCATTTGTGTGAACAAACTGTTAATTGTGCCCAAATCCTAGACAGACAAACGGCGGAACTGAGTTTTTTAAGTTTTTTTTTGGCTGAAGGTATTGCATTATGCGGAAAAGTGTGGTATAATATTAATGTAATGGAGGCATAGCTCAGCAGGTTAGAGTGCATGCTTGACGTGCATGAGGTCACAGGTTCGATTCCTGTTGCCCCCACCAAACAGTAATAATCCGGACTTTGTCATCATCGGTGATACGTTCGGATTTTCTGTTTATTTCGACTATGAAAGATACGGAAGACGACGAAAGACAGATCCGGGGATATGTTTCCCCGGGTCATTTCTTCTTTCATCTGGTTTTTGGATAAGCGATTATCTCCCGTCCCTGGTTGGCGCATCTTCCCGTTTTTCGCCCTTTCTGACCGTTCCCCCTGAACAGTTATCCTTATCCAATATATTCCTTTTTTGCGGTTAACAATGACTTGATTTATCACTGCTTCGGTACCATAATGTGTTTGTCAGGAGATTGTCAGCGTTTTTTTGACAGACTGACTCAAAATATCTTTATTATCTTGACAATAAGACGCTTTTGTGGTATAATCAGTATAACGTTTAAGACACGTGATTCCGTCAACGAAAGGAACAACGCAATGTCAGAAAGAAGATTAAATTTTGATTGCGGATGGAAATTCACTAAGAATATTCCTCCGCTGACCGACAGATACAGGGGAGGACATCCGTCTTACGT
The DNA here is from genome assembly GCA_017618795.1 of Clostridia bacterium. GTDB lineage: Bacteria > Bacillota > Clostridia > Oscillospirales > CAG-272 > Colimorpha_A. The sequence goes on from JAFZTO010000029.1 coordinate 9,105, forward strand.
CACGACAAGATGCGGCGAGAGGTGTCCGTTCTCAAAAAGCGAATATAATGACAGCAGATGGATGTCTGTGGATCTGCCGCATGATTGGATTGTCGGTGAGCCATACGATGAAACCGCACTCGCTTCACACGGCTATCAGAAAGCGGGATATGCCTGGTACCGCAAGGTATTCGAAATTGACGTTTCTCTAAGAGGCAAACAGTTTACGCTTGTTTTCGGCGGAATATCCGGAAACAGTGAAATATATATAAACGGCTCGCTTATCAGAAGAAATTTCAGCGCATTCAACGAGATAGTTATCGATATCACCGACAGAGTATATTTTGATAAGCCAAATACTGTTGCCGTTTTCGTGGACAGAAGGGATATTGAAATATGGGCTCATGAGGGCTCAGGTATCTATCGCCACGTATGGTTTTTTATCAAGGATAAACTGAATGTCGCACATGACGGAATATACGTGAACCCCGACAAGGTTGATGGTGAATGGGCAGTTCCCGTGGAAGTTACCGTGGAAAACAGTTTTTATGAGGACAAAAATGCCTCGATCATTGTTGAGATTTCAGACCAGGAGGGGGAAAAGGTTGCATTAATGTCGGCAGAATGTCTTGCGGCGGCAAGAAGCAAAGCCGTTGTTACTCTAGAAACCAAGATAAGCCATCCTTCTCTCTGGGAACTTGATTCCCCTGTTCTTTACACTGCAAAGGTCCGTGTTGAAGGCGAATTTACCTCCGATTGCGAAATGGTTGATTTTGGCTTCCGAACTTTCTCGCTTGACAGTGATAACGGTTTTGTTATCAACGGAAAAAAGACTGTGGTCAATGCGGTATGCGTTCATCAGAACTTCGCGGGGGTCGGCGTTGCGCTTACCGACTCTGTAATAGACTACCGTATGAGAATTATAAAGACTCTCGGCGTCAACGGAGTTCGCTGCTCACATTACAATATGGCGAGAGAGTTCTACGACTGGTGCGACAGAAACGGTATTATAGTCATTGATGAAAACCGCAATTTTGAGAGCGATGATTATCATCTTCAGCTGTTCAGGGAGCAGACAATCAAAAACCGCAATCATCCTTCGCTCATGTTTCTCATGATGTTCAACGAGGAGCCTATCGCAAAGAACGGAAACGGCGTAAATATTTTCAACAATCTCAAATTTGAATTCCGCAAATACAACCGAAGAGCGATTATCACCGGTGCCATGTGCGATAGGCAGCATCTTTCTGCGGAAGGCGTTGCTCCTCTGCTTGACGTTACAGGAATAAACTATCAGCTCGATACTTATGACGAATTTGAAAAGCTGTTCCCAAATCAGCCGTTTATCGGAAGCGAGAACGTGGCGGAAAACGCTTCGAGAGGTTTCTTTAGAAACGAGGACTACCGCCTTTCCGATCTGGACGAAAACTACCAGGTCGGTGTATTCAATAATGTCAGGGAATCCTTCAGAGCTCTCTCGGCTCATTCCCGCTCAATTGGGCTTATGCCGTGGAGCGCGTTTGATTACCGTGGAGAAACCATACCGTTCCCCTGGCCTTCTGTCACTTCGTATTTCGGATTCTGCGATATTTGCGGTTATCCCAAGGGAATTGCCGAATTCCTGAGAGTATATACCGCAGAAGGTCCTTTCCTTAAGATAGTACAGAATATGAATCACCGAAGTTACGAATGGATTCGCTGCGCAACGGTCAGCAACTGCGATGAGGTTGAACTTGTGCTTAACGGGAAAACGCTCGGAAGGCGGGCAAACGACATTTATGAGCAGAATTACTGGGAATTTACCTTTGAGGCTGGAAGGTTGGAGGCATTCGGATATAAAAACGGCAAAAAGGTTGCTTCCGATGTCATGGAAACGACTGGAAAACCCGAAAAAATCGTTCTTGAACTTCCCGAAAACTGTGATGAATACAAGGGAGACATTATCCCTGTCAAGGTCTACAGCGTAGACAGCGAAGGAAGAAGAGTACCCGACGCATCGAACCGCATTGATTTCTTCTGCGAAAACGGGAAGATAGTTGCCTGCTCGAACGGTGACCAGATATGCCATGAATCCGAGCTTGTTCCGTCGAGAAATCTTCACATGGGATACGCTCTGGTTCTTGTAAAAGCAGACGGAAACGGAAACGCAAGACTTTCGGCAAAGGCTGAATCCCTCTCTGATGCAACTATTGAATTCTGATACAAAACACGGCAGATTTTCTGCCGTGTTTTGTCATAAGGTGCGCACGATATGGGCAATAACTTGGTGGTGAAAGTCCGCTACGCGCTCGGTAGCAGGAAGCGTTAGCCGAAGGCAAAGGTGTCCGCCGTGAGGCGTGAGTGGCATTTTCGAGAGAATGATACGACCGACAGGAACCAGAGGCAGAGATTGATCGACCATTTCGTCAACGTCATCTATCTCTACGACGATCACATGGATATTTTTCTCAATTTTAGAGAAGGAGCCGAAACGATCTCATTTTCACCGGCAGATTCGTAAAAAACCGGATTTTTCCGCTCCGTTTTTTCTGCTTGTGGTATTTGTTGATTTTGCAGAAATTGTCGGTCTTGTCGCGCTTTATGTGACCGTATTCTTTATTCACAACGTTCTCGGAAGCGTATTCGAGAACGCCTAAAATTTGTGGAGACGTTAAAAAACTCGTGCGTCCGCACTGCTCATTTTTATGCGACATACTCAAGAACGCCCGCCATGTGCTTGTTGGAGATGCTGAGCTTTATCATAATCCGGCAGGCGCAATGTCTGACCTGGGTGATGAGTAGGCTTTTTTGCCGGATTAATAGAAACCAGAGTATAAAAGGGTTATTCAATTCCCTCGCTTTTTTCGAGGCTTTAAACAGCCACCATGCAAATAATGTTGCTATCTTCCGATTCTCTCATTTTTAACAAAGATATTTTCTGTTATTGGGAAGATTACAATGTTTTTTGGGAAGATTATTAGTATCATTTTGCAAAAATATGTGCTATAATATTAAGCGATAATAAAAATTGCCTGTTATCAAGAACCGATAAACAGTCTGCCAAACAAATATAACCGGTTATTCTTTTTTCACAATTAGAGATTTAGGAGAATTCAATTGTCTTTTATTTACGAAATTGACAAATTACGGGATATAATAGAACAGTTCTATAAATTAACCGGCATACCTGTAACTGTGTACGATTCGGATTTTAAGAACGTAATCGGAATATCTGGGGCCTTAACCTCTTATTGTTCCGTTATCTGGAACAATGAGATGACAGGTAATAAGTGCCGTGAGTCGGACATTGATGCCTGTCGCCAATGTGCAGCCAAAAAAACCAGTTTTACTTATACCTGTCACGCCGGCTTAACTGAAACGATTATTCCGATTTCATTCAATGATACTATTTTTGGGTATCTGATTTTTGGACAGTATGCCGATTCAGAAAAAAAGTATTCATCACTAAAAACTGTTATTGATGCATCGCAAAAGTATAATTTGTCTGTCGATGAAATGATTACCAATTATAACAAATTAGTAAAACTCAGTCATTTGCAAATTGAGGGAGCAACCAAACTGCTTGAAATTTGTACACTGAAAATATACATGGATCAACTTATAAGATCTGAATCCAGCAACTTGTTTATTGATTTAGTCGATTACATACACAACAATATTACCGAAAATCTGACTGTCAACTCTATCTGTAATCATTTTTTCATTTCAAAAAACCGGTTGTACAAAATCTTTCACGAAAACAGCAAAACGACTTTTACAAGTTATGTCATAAACTTGCGTATTGAAATATCCAAGAAACTGCTGAAAGACAGCGAAAAAACAATAGAAGAAATTGCTGAGGAAGTTGGTTTTAAAGATTACAATTATTTTATACAAACATTTAGAAAAAAAGAAAAAGACACCAAAAAGCATTTTTGGAGCAAAAACAATACCAATTCGAGGTAGGCTTATAAAAGCAGCATGACGCTCAATGACGGGATAGCCAAGCACCTGCGCATCGAACCAAACGGGTAATTCCTTGCTTCCAATGACGGGATGATCTCTATTCGAAAATAACGGTTGTTTATACTCAGCCACTAATAATATACCACGTTAACGCAAAAGAGAAAAGGGGTTTTCATAACCTTTTGTGCCTTCTGCACAGCGGAAAGGAATGGTAGTAACAATGAAAAAGATAATAACAGCAATAACTTTTATAACTCTAGCGCTTATATTTTTGATTTCATTATCGTGTGAAAAAAGCCGTCATGGACAAGACAGCAGTTCCGATGTAATATCACAGAAAAACATTGAGACATCAGAATCAGAGCCGGCAACAGCAGTGCCTGATACGACAACCAATGATAATACACAGGAACCAGCAGAACCTGTAAATAATGTCAAAGTATATGTTGATATGGACTTTGATAATGTAAATGACGGTGCAGACGTTCCAGATGTGGTTCAGGAAGGTGCGGGGTTCAAAGTCATAAAAGATGATAAAGGAAACGGATGGGCAGTCGCAAAAAGCACAAACGAATGGGCGTCATGTGTATTCGACGCATATGGTGATAACGGAGAAAAAATAAATATAAAGGATTTTTGTTTAGAAGCAAAAGTTTATTTGCCCTTTCAAAATCAAGGTCAGATAAAAGACGGGGGCGTGTCCATTTGTGTGTCCGAGAATGACAGATACGACATCAGTCTTTACTGGGGAAATAACAGTTCCGGCATCAATGTTTATCAGGCTTCAGACACTGCAAAAGGAGCAGTGGCGACAAATCTTGATGTAGACAAAGGTTATGTTTCCTATTTTAAACTTGATAGAGGTCAGAAGTATTTGTTTACCGTTATCGGGAAATACAGAAAAGACGACGAAAACAACGAATTTGTCAGACTTTATATGTATATTGACAATCAATTCGTACTCAATTATGAATTGCCTTACTGGTCCGGAGGTTTTGCGGTGAGAGCATGGCAGTCAGATATCCGTTACGATTATGTAAAAATTTCCGATATCCCTTCAATATTGCCCGACGGAATGCCGGCGGAGCCGACCGACGTTGCCAACTCAAATATTTATGTGGATTTCTCAACAAGAGAAGGTCTGCCTCTTTTCAAACGTCAGTCCTACTGCGTGGAGCAAACGACAGCATTTGAAAAAAACGCACATCATCTGATTGAACTGCGGTCCCGTACTGCAAGATTTATGCTGAAAAACGGCGCGGTTTCCGAGAGTGAAATCGACGTAATATCTTTTATGAGAAAGGCAATGTCGGATTCTGGTTCCTTTGGGAAAATACTGCGCAGTTATTCAGCCCCTTGCTGGTATTTGAGATGGGCAAACGCCGCAATCGATCCAAAAGTCAAGGAAACCGATCCGGCAAACGCAGTATGGTATGAACCGGTTTACTCAATCTGGAATCCGATATGGTCGTTCTCAGCGGAGTTCATGGCAAACAAGAGCATGCGAAGCCTTTACGAAATATGGAATGAACCAGATCAGACATACTGGACCCGTTTCGACTGGGACGGATATTTGAGAATGTACCAAAATACAGCAACCGCGCTTCGAGACGGCGACAAAAACGCCTTTGTCGGAGGTCCAGCGATATCAAGTTTGGACGTTTTGGGAGAAGACAATTTTATAAAATTCCTTGAAATGTTGTCCGTCAATTCCATTCCGCTTGATTTTTTCTCATTACACAGTTACAAAACCGGGGCTCAGTTGACAAACGAACTTGACCGCGTCAGAGAAGGGTTGTTATTGTACGGCGACTTCAGGAGCACTCAGATCTTTTTTTCGGAATACAATGTTTACACCCCGGTTATGAGCGAGTGGACAGTGCCATTCGAGGAAAGAACCGATTTCAAACTTCAGAGTTCATCTGTTGTTCCGGCCGCACTTTCGGAAATAATCGATTTCAACTGCTACACCGATGTAACCCAAATCCAGTGGGCATGGCTGCTTCTGGAAAACGGCTCATTTGCACTTGTTGACAACAACGGAAACCGTTCTCCGCTTTACCACGCATTATACGCTTATGCCCATATGCCGACGGATGCCGTGAAGACGGAAAACACTTCAAAAACGGTACAGATCGTTGCATCCTCCGATTCTGTTTCAGCTGCCGCGCTATTATGGAACAAATCAGCGACTGAAGAAAAAACCAAGGTTGTTCTCAACAATATTCCTTTCCAGAGATACGATGTTACTGTCTACAGGATTGATAAAACTCATTCAAGCTACTTTGAAACCAAAAAAGGGGATGAGTTTGAGACTGTTGAAACAATAAAAGGATGTACCGCACCATCATATGTCTGGAATGATTCAATTCCTGGCCTTGGTACGGTATATATTACAATAACAACAGACGGGCTTCCCGAACTTGAACGCCATTCAACTGTCGGCAACATAATCAGATGCGACAATTTCTTTGAGAATCGTTTGCAGAATTCCTATTCAGATTACGATGATCTGACATCTACCGCAATAGTAGGAACAGGCAACAATGAAACGGCGCGCGGGCTTGTGGCTGTTACATACAACAAGGTTAATAAAACAATAAAAGTATCCGGATCGTTGCCTTACAATGGCATTAAACGTTTGAGCGACCACAGTTGCCTTGAAGTAAGAGTGGATTATCACACGAAAAACGGATATTCAAAATCGGTATCTTACTCCGTAATGGAACCGACTTCCTTCAACGGACGCGAATATCCTTTTGGTACTTGCAGAAAACCCGATGAAGTTATTAACGTCAGTATCTCAGGATTTGAAATGGACATAAAGGGAAGGGCTCCGGATGACTGGGACGGTCAGATTATTATTTCGTTTGATATTGAAGATACCGGGAAGTGGACTGAGGCCAAGTTCAGTATGAATTGAAATACCCGAGCAGATCGTGTTGCATTTCCTTAAGGGAAATGAGAGGAATTCAACGTGATGAAAAAAATAACGAGTTTCGTTTTGTTTGGAATAATACTGATGTCCTTTTTTTGCTGTGAAAATCGCCATGCTGTCACGCTCGAATCGGCCGACATGACAGAATTGACGGCAGAATGCGGTAATTCAGAAACAGCTCTTACCGATAAAGGCAACGAAAGCACCAATGCTGAACCATTAACAACAGAAGAGGGAAGCGGGAATTCTGGCATTTCGTTCCGCGTTGCATTTGGATTCGTCGACAACTGCGTTTTGCAGAGAGACATGAGAGTAAGGGTTTACGGTTACGGGGGTATTTCGGGGCATAAGGTTACGGTAACCTACGGCGATCAGGTTAATACCGGAACCATAAAACACGATGGATGGGAAGTATACCTAAATCCCATGTCCGCGCAGGCCGACGGAAGAGATCTGCTCATAGAATACGATAAAATAAAATACATTTGCAAGAATGTTGTTGTTGGTGATGTGTTTCTCTGCAGCGGGCAATCAAACATGTCCGTTAGTTACAATTATATTCATAAAAAAGACGCTTCCGTTGAGGGAGATTATCATAAATACGACAACTATTCTAATCTGCGTTTTCTAAATGTCCCGATTCGAGAAAGAACAGATAACATCGAAGGGATCCATCATTCCTGGCTAACATACGATACTGTTGAAAAAGGCGGAAATATGAGTGCTTTGGCGCTTTCGTTTGCTTCAAACTTATCTGCAATGCTCGGTGACACGGTACCGGTAGGAATAATACACTGTTCTGTTCCGGGCAGTTCGATTGAAACCTGGCTCGATTATAATTCTATTAGCGGATTAACCCACTTTTCGGAAGAAACGTCCGAATGGTCGGTTTACTATTATGGAATGCTGAACGGATTCGACGGTTATACCATCAGAGCTTTGCTTTGGTATCAGGGCGAGACAGACAGTGAACCGCAAATGGTTTCCGAATATAGCGAAAAGTTCTCCCGTTTCGTTAATCTGGTACGCAAGGACAATAAAAACGGTGAGTTGCCGATAATTACTTTTCAATTGGTACAATACAAATGGGTACCGTGGCAAAAAATCCGGCAAATACAGTTTGAAGCAACTCAAAACATAAAAAACGTGTATATGGTTTGCGGTATTGATACCGGATGCAACATCCCTGACAATCCAACCGCATTTGCTGCAGACGGGATTCATGACACAAAAAAATGGCTGCTTGGGCAGCGCGCGGCTGGAATAACGGTTTCAGAACTACTTAAGATAGAATTCGATGATCTTTATGTTAAAACTTCTTACGGAAACACACCGTATCTTTCCTCCGCGATAAGAAACGGAAATGAAATTACTGTAAGTGTGGAAGACGCTGCTTCACTGATGCAAAGCAATGGCAAACTATCTTTTTTTGAGGTCTATGATGGCAAAGAATGGATGGAAGTTGAGGCAGAATTGAGAGGAAACAAAATCATTCTGGCTGTGGACGGAAGCGCTGAGGTGATCCGTTATCTGAACGAAGATGTATTTCCGGAAGACACCGCTTTTGTTTACAACGAATACGGCAATCCTGTGCCCCCGACAACGGGAATACCTGTTTGGCAACAATCATATAACTAAATAACGGTGACGACAAACATTTAGTTTGCAAAAAATGCAAACAACGTTTTTAAAGGGCAAGTCTGAACAATAGGAATAAAAACGAGAGTTAAACGCTGTGTAAAGGCACTAACATTTTTCATTGCCTTTTGTGCCTTCCGCACAGCGGGAAGGAATGGTCATAAAAATGAAAAAAAGAATTATCGTGTTCATTATCGCGGCTTTTATGTTTATTACCGTTTTCGCGGCATGCAATCAAAATGAAAAAAGGAACAGCGAAAAAACAAGCGAAACGGTTCATGAAGGTTCTACAGCCACGTCAACCGATGAAAGCAAACCGAAACCGAGCCTTGATCTTCTTCCAAATAGAGATTACGATGGATATGATTTTATAATAACGTATCGTGATTTGTATAATTCTTTGGATGATATGTCGTTTACATCCGAATGTGACAACATTCTGGACGAAGAAAAATATCTGAGAGCACGTAAAATTGAGGACAGTTATAATATAAATCTTGTCCCCACCGCTTTGCCGGGAGACCTTGTCGGCTGGGCAACGCTTGATTCAGTAATAGCCGGCGAGAATGAGTATGATATAATCATGCCTCATTCTCACTATGCCTGGAGTCTATATATCATCCCCGGGTATGCTCTTGAGTGGACAAAAAACATGACCTATAACCAAATTGACCAGGAATGGTGGGATCAGGGAGCGTATGAATGTCTTTCAGTCGGTGGTAAATACTATACCATGCTCGGAGATTCTAGCTGGAAACTTCTTGGCTCATCTGTCGGAATTCTTTTCAACAAAATCATTTTTGATGAAATGGGAGAAGTATACCCTTATGATGATGTTGACAAAATGTCATGGACATTTGACAGATTTAATGAGGTTGCCAAAAAAACGGTAAAGGACGTAAACGGAGACAACGCCATCAAACTGGGGGATGATCGTTATGGATTTACAACAGGCATCTGGATGGGTCCTATGGGTTTCCTTTGGACAACAGGGAAGGGAATCGTGACAAAAAACAGCGAAGATATTCCCGAATTGACGCTATACAATGATACGACAGTGTCTCTTTACGATAAATTCGTCACGATGATGAGTCAGGACGGCTTTTATATCTACCCGGATCGCGACAGCTTTGATACGCAATTTCACAAGGAATTCATTCAGGGAGAAGTCGCAATGATTGATACAATGATAGAGAATATTGCCGAACTCCGCAATATGTATGACTGGGGCATTGTTCCGTATCCCATGTTTGACGAATCGGTCGGGCGCTACTACTCAACGGTTGACGCAGGGCTTCATACTCCGATTGTTCCTTATCTGACTGAAGATCCCGAAAGGACTAGCATTATACTGGAGGCTCTGACAATCGAAGGACACAATCGCGTTATTCCGGCTTTCTACGAAAAAACTCTTCAAATCAAATACACCGATGACGAGAAGTCATGGGATATGCTCGACCTTATAAATTCATCAAGGAATTTCGACCTGGGTTACATGACCGGACATTGCGCGGGCGTTTTCGGACTTATCGGAACAAGGCTGATACAAAATAACACCAACCTTACTGTTTATTACAACCAGCATTTCTCAGAGGTACAGGAGGAGTTGAATGATTTTATAACCGCCCTTACTGATTAATTAGAAAAACGAAAGTTTACTATAAAAAACTATAAAAAGCAAAGGATGTGGTTCAATTCAATAAAACACGTTACAAACCAAAAAGTCAAAGCAGGTGAAGTACAGACACTTGCTGCGGCTGAAGACATCTGTACGGGGGATGGGCATTTGGCTGATGCATTTCCTCCTAAAAAACTCGGCCATACAGAAAAATACCAGCAGGTAGAAAGGATTTGTTATGAAAAAAATAACAACTATTTTAACAGCCGTTGTTGTGCTTGTATGCGTTTTGTCCGTAACGGCATTCGCTGACGTCCAATATCTCGGAGAGGCAGA